>NZ_JBFUGE010001051.1:0-1369 GCF_056403075.1 Ideonella sp. P3_A4
ACCCGCAGGCCTTTTTCGGCGGCACGGTCAGCGAGTCGAACCAGGCCCGCATCCGCAAGCTGCTGGAAAAGAACATCACGGCCTTCAAGCGCCTGGCCAAGTTTGCGCCCTATGTGGCCGGGGCCGAATTCACCAGCGCCGACTGCGCAGCTTTCGTCTCGCTGCCACTGGTGGCGATGGCCAGCAAGACGATCTACGGCGTCGACCTGCTGGCCGAAGCCGACGTCGACTGGAAGCCCTACGCCAAGCTGGTCGGCGAACGGCCGTCTGCTGTGAAGGTCTCGGCCGACCGCAAGGTCGCGCAGGACGCGCAGATCGCCGCAATCAAGGCCAAGGCGGCGGAAAAACCGGCCGGCTGACCCCCCGGGCGCTAGCCCTGCGGCGGCGCGGGCGGGCAAGCCGCCAGGGCTGGCGCGATCAAGCGCAAGTCGCTGATCCGCAAGACGCCAGCCGCGCCCCGCAGCCCGGCGGCAGCAGAACCACCAAGCCACAACGCAGTGCCGGGTGCCAGGCGCTGGCGCAATTGCGCCAAGCCCTGGCGCAGCCAGCGCACCGGCAAACTGCCGGTGGCGCTCAGGCCAACAATCTGCGCGTGGTGCCAGCCCGCCGCTGCGACGATCTCGTCCACCGGCGTCTGCGGGCCCAGATTGACGCACCAGGCGCCTTCGAGCGCACACATCGCCTCGGCCATCAACAGACCCAGCCCGTGCGGCTCGCCGGGCAGCGTGGTCAGCAGCACCCGCGGCGCAGCGCCCGGGATCGGCTCCGGCACGGTCAGCAAACCCTGCCGCAGCACGCTGTGGGCCACCTCGGTGAAGAGGTGCTCATCGGCGACCCGCAGTTCGCCCCGCATCCAGGCCATGCCCACCGCGGTCGCCAACGGCGCCATGAGGTCGGTGACGAACGTCGCCAGGCCGAGACGCGTCAAGCCCTGTTGAAGCTGGCGGCGCAAGCCCAGGCCGTCGCGCCGAGCCAGCGTGGCCAGGGCTGCGTCGATGGCAAGCAACTGTGTAGGCGGCAACCTGACGGCATCGGGGCCAGCGGCGGCAGCCACTGACGCAGCCGGTAGCGCCGTTTCAGGTTGAAGCAAAGCCATGCGCCCGGCGTCGTCCAGCGTGACGACCCGGCCCGGCCGGTGGCCGGCTCGCAAGAGTGACGCGATCTGACGCAACCGATCGACGTCGGTCTGCGTATAGAGGCGTTGCCCTTGGCCATCTCTGGCCGGGGTGGGAAAGCCGTAACGCCGCTCCCAGACACGCAGCGTGTCCTTGCCCAGACCGGTGTCGCGCTCGACCTCGGCAATCGATAACAAATTGACGTCTGGCAGCAGTGGATTGGACATGGTCGCTCAGATTGTCATGGACAACTC
>NZ_JBFUGE010001052.1:0-1367 GCF_056403075.1 Ideonella sp. P3_A4
TGCAAGCACCGTCCGTAGCGCGCCACGCGCAAGCAAGGCACCACGGTTCCATGGTGGGTGGCTTGGGGATGCGGGCGCAGGCCCCATTCGCGGTCGCCCCGACATCGGCAAGCGCAATACGGCGCTGACCGAGAGACCGCCGCACGCCGAGCACGTCGCCCCGCGAGCGTGGGCCGGAGAACGCAGCCCCGGGCCACCCACCACGCTCAACCCTTCGCAGGCGGAATGAGYAAAAGGCGCCGACCCCATCGCTGGGGATAATCCACCAGTGATCCACCCCGCGCCGACCTCTTTGACCCCCGCGCAGGCCGCCTTGGCCGAGCGCATCAACGACGCGCTGCCGCAGACGCAGTGCACCCGCTGCAGCTACCCCGACTGCCATGGTTATGCGGCCGCCATCGCTGTCGGCGAAGCGGCGATCAACCAATGCCCGCCCGGCGGCGCCGAGGGCATCGCCCGACTGGCCACATTGACCGGCCAGCCCGTCATCGCACTGAACCCCGACAACGGCCACGAGGGGCCGCGCGGCGTGGCGGTGATCGACGAGAACTGGTGCATCGGCTGCACGCTGTGCATCAAGGCCTGCCCGGTCGACTGCATCGTCGGTGYGCCGAAGAAGATGCACACCATCGTCGAGGAAGACTGCACTGGCTGCGAGCTGTGCGTGCCCGCCTGCCCGGTCGATTGCATYGCCATGGAGCCTGTCACCGCTACGCTCACAGGCTGGGCCGCCTGGAGCGGCGAGCAGGCGACGCGAGCACGCGAGCAATACGCCTTCCGCCAGATGCGCGTGGCGCGCGACAAGCGCGAGAACGACGAACGCCTGGCCGCCAAGGCCGCGCACAAGCTGGCCGACCTGCCGAACCAGACCCTGCACACCGAGCCCGAGGTGATCGACCGCAAGCGCGCGGTCATCGAAGCCGCACTCGCTCGTGCCCGCGCTCAGCGCGCCCCGGCGCCGGCCGCTACGCCCACCCCAAGCGACGACGACACGAACACATGACCCCGGCCACGATCGAACGATTCTTCGCCACGCTGAAAGCTGCCAACCCGCAGCCCGAAACCGAGCTGGAGTTCACCAACGTGTTCGAGCTGCTGGCCGCCGTGCTGCTGTCGGCGCAGGCCACCGACGTCAGCGTCAACAAGGCCAGCCGCACACTGTTTGCCACCGCGCCGACACCGGCCAAGATGCTGGCGCTCGGCGTCGAAGGTGTGGAGCGTCACATCAAGACCATCGGCCTGTACCGCACCAAGGCCCGCCACCTGATCGAGACCTGCCGCATCCTGGTCGAACAGCATGGTGGCAAGGTACCGCCGAATCGCGAGGCGCTGGAAGCCCTGCCCGGTGTCGGCCGCAAGACTGCGAA
>NZ_JBFUGE010001053.1:0-1364 GCF_056403075.1 Ideonella sp. P3_A4
TTGGTGGGCACAGGCACCGGCGTCGGAGCAGCAGCGATCGGCAGGCCAGGCTTGGCCGGCGTTGTCGTCGGCGCGGCAGCGGTAGCGGGCGCCGGAGCAGCAGGCTTGGACGCGGCCTTGGTCGCGTCCGACAGCTGCTTCAGCTCCTGCACGTTGCGCGACAGCTCGGCCACACGGGTTTCGGCGGCCTTGCGCTCGGTCTCCTTCGAAACCTTGGTTTCGGCGCCCGGCTTGGCGCTGCCTTGCGACAGCGTCAGCTTGTCCGGGGAGATGGCGGAGTTGTCGGTCTTGCGGTCCTTCACCGCGGCCTGCACCTGGCCGGTGGCCTGGCGCTCGGGCTCGCTGCCCTTCACGGTGGGCGCTGCGCCGGCCAGACGCTGGCGGAAGGTCGCAAAGTCGGCGCTGTGGGCCTGGATGACCTTCTTTGCTTCGTCCGGCGTCACGTCTTTCGCGGCGGACGAGTCGGGCACGTTCAGCACCACGCCGGACTTGAGCCGGTTCATGTTGCTGTCGATGAAGGCCTGCGGGTTGCCGCGGTACAGCGACACCAGCATCTGGTCGAGCGACACGCCGCTGCGCGGGTGACCCGACGCGATCGACGACAGCGTGTCGCCGGCGCGAACCTTGTAGCTGTCGCTGCTGTCCGACGCGGTCGGCGGCGAAGGCGGAGGCGGCGCCATCGGCTTGGGCGCTGGCGGCGGGGCGGCAGGCCGGCTGGCACGCGCCGCCGCGGGTGGCGGCGCCACCGGGGTGGTCTGCACAGGCGCAGCCGCCATGACCGGCGCGGTGGTGGCCGCGGCTGGAGGTGGCGCAACCGGCTTGGTGATCGGCGGATCGATCAACAGCGTGTAGGCGCGCTGCAGCCGGCCGCTGGACCAAGCGAAGTCGATGATCACATCGACGAAGGGCTCGGACACCGAGCGCTCGCCCGTGACGCGGATGTAGGCCCGGCCGTCCGGGCGACGCGCCAGCGATAACTGGGCCCCCGTCAACACCGGGTTGAAGTCGACCCCTGCGGCGCGGAACGCCTCAGGCGAGGCCAACGTGGTCCGCAGCGATGCGGCCTCGTCCGGGCTCATGTTCGTGATGTCGATCTCAGCGCGCAGTGCCTCGCCAAGTGCCGACTGAACGGTCAAGCGGCCCAGCGACAACGCCGATGCACCACCCGTATGCAACAGCAGCAATGCCGCCGTTGCGAGGGTGGTAAGCGATGCGCCTTTGGCCATGAATGAAGGGTTCTTCAAAGCGTCTCCCGAAACGCCATCGGCGAGCCTGCGCACAGGCCCGCCGTCAACGACCGTTCTCTCCAAAGCAGTTTCCGGCGTCAACCGGCCCGAATACGAGAAAACACCATAGCATCAAGC
>NZ_JBFUGE010001054.1:0-1362 GCF_056403075.1 Ideonella sp. P3_A4
CTTCTGCGGCGTCGCCTCGCGCTCCACCGTGGCCACGATGCCATCGACGAACGGCGTCTTCTTGCCGCAGTCTTCGAGCAAGCCCTTGGCCTTGTCTTCAGGCATGCCGTCGCAGGGGTACGGCTCGCCACGGTAGTTCGGGTTCTTCTTCATCACGATGCGCCGGTCCTTGACGAACTCGGTCACCATGAACGGGCCCGTACCGACCGGCCAGTTGTCCAGTGTCAGGCTGTTCTCGGCCATGCCGGGCTGGGCATAGAACGCATCGGCCTCCCACGGCACCGGGGCCATGAAGGTCATCTGCATCCAGTACTTCCATTGCGGGTACTTGCCGTGCAGGCGAATGCGCAGCAGGTGCTTGTCCGGCGCCGTGGCGCCGGCCAGCGGCCATTTACGGAAGTCGAGGAAGGGCTTGTCCAGGCTGGCGGGGTCTTGGCCGATACGCAGCTTGGCGTCTTCCTTCTTCACCATGTCGCCGTACTCTTTCAAGCCGACGACGTACTCGGAGAAGATGCCGTAGATCGGCGTCGTGATGCGGGTGGTGGCGTGGCGCTTGAGCGCGTAGACGAAGTCGTCGGCCACCAGCTCACGCGTGCCCTGCTCGAACTGCATCGGCGAGCGGCGCTCACCCACCTCGCCCGGCTTCATGTGGTGGTAGCGGTACTGGCCCTGCTCGTCCTTGGCAAAGGCCGGATGCGGCTGGAACATGATGCCGCGCTTGATGGGCACTTCATACACGCTCTCGGCCACCTGTTCGCCCGGCGCGTCTTCGGGCAGGCGGTTGCCGTTCTTGTCCAGGTACACCGGCGCCACGACCTTTTCAGCCGACTTGGGCACCAGTTCGAACGGACGCTTCAGGTAGTGGTAGCCATAGGGCGGCTCGTAGACCTGGTAGGTGACCAGGGTGTCGTTCGACCAGTAAGAAGCCGTCGGATCCAGGTGCCGCGGCGTGTTCTCGATCATGGCCGAGTAGATTTGCTGCGACTCGGCGGAGCCTTTGGGCCAAGGGCTGTTGTCACAGCCGGCCAGCGCCACCAGCGCCAGCCCCCCTACCCACAGCAAGCGCCGCCGTGGCAAGGCGCGGCCCAGTGCCGAGATCACACCGCCCATGCGGATACTCCAAAGAAGAAGCGCGGGTCGTCGCACGGATAGGCGCGACCTGCATGGCAAAAACAAAACCGCCCGCGGCAACCCCCGGCTTGTGCCCGGAGATGCGGCGAGGCGAATCCAGCAGATTCTATGCCCGGGTGTTACGGGCCCGGGTTAGGGTTTTTCGCAGGCCCGGCCCGCTTGTCGGCGAGCCATTCTCAACAAAATTGGAGGTGGGCAGCGAATTTCACCAGTCGAAGAACTCACCAACCG
>NZ_JBFUGE010001055.1:0-1358 GCF_056403075.1 Ideonella sp. P3_A4
CTCGGCCATTGCCCGATGCCCTCGCAAAAGCGCGATGAAGGCCAGCTGGACGAGCCGGTGCGTGTGCAAGGCGAGTGGATCCGCCCTGGCGACTGGCTGTATGCCGACGAAGACGGCGTGGTCGTCTACCCGACGGCGCTCTGAAACGCCACAGGGGCCGGGCTGCGCCAGCGCGCCGCCCCGTGGGGTTCAAGCAAAGAAACAAAGCCACATTGGCTTGAGGTGCCGAGACCACACAATCGGCTGCCGCGGCATGAGCCGAAGGCTACAATGCACAGCTTCGTCGGGGTGTAGCGCAGCCTGGTAGCGCAACTGCTTTGGGAGCAGTGGGTCGGATGTTCGAATCATCTCACCCCGACCATTCAAATCACGGCCTGGCGCCCTTCGGCGCGCGAGGCCAAGGCAAGTCCGAATAAGCAATTCGGCATTCGCCAAGCTCCCACTCCGTACGATACTGGTCCCTGTTGGCGGAACGCCTTTGCGGCGTGCTGCCCCTCCTCAGGAGACCGCGCATGAACGTTGCTCGCTTGCTGCGCCCGATCTTGGTGCTGTTGTCAGTGGGCGCCGTCGGCTTGGCGCCAACGCCAGCACGCGCAGAAGAATCGGCACACGTTCTGCATTTGGCCAGCCTGGAGTGGTTGCCGTATGTCGGCCCGAGCCTGGCGCAAGATGGCTTGTCTGGTGCCGTTGCGGCAGCCGTAGCCAAGCAGTTTGGCTACACAGCCAAGATCGACTACTTCCCCTGGACCCGTGCGATGCAGGTCGGCAGGGAGGACGACAGTTTCTCTGGCTACTTTCCGGCCTATTACACCGAAGAGAGAGCGCGGCAATGCCACTTTTCCGCGCCGATGGGCCACAGCAGCGTGGGCCTGGCCTACCTCAAGGACAAGCCCTTGAAATGGCGTACCGTGAGCGACTTGGTCGGTATGAAAATTGGCGTGGTGGCGGGCTATTCAAACGGCGCCGAGTTTGATGCCTTGGTGAAGCAAGGCAAATTGACGATTGACGCCTCGCCCGGCGACACATTCAATCTGAAGAAACTGCTGGCCGGCCGGGTGCAAGCGGCGGTCATTGACAGATCAGTGTTGCGTTACCTGCTGCTGACCGAGCCCGCCCTGATCAACGAGCGCGAGCAGATCGCGTTTCATGAAAACATCCTCGCAGAATTATCTCTGCACGTCTGTTTCAAGCTCACGCCGGCAGGGCTCAAGCTTCAGCAGAATTTTGATGCTGCCCTGCAGGCGGTGGATATCAAGAAAATAGAAGCCGCTTACTTCCAGCGGTTGGAAAACGAAGCAAAGCTGAAAACGAAATGATTTGCATGCGATGTCATTTCGGCCCACAGCCCGCCTGTGATC
>NZ_JBFUGE010001056.1:0-1347 GCF_056403075.1 Ideonella sp. P3_A4
GCGTGTGTGCGTCCAACCAGGCGAATGGCCCCCGTGCGTTCGGCAGCATGGCCACGCCGGTTTCGATGATCGGCAACTCGGCGTCGGGGACCTTGGCTGCGCTGGCCGCCGAGGTGGCGTGGGCAGCCGGCAGCAGGGCCAATCCCAAGGCCACCATCGCGAGAGCCTTCCAGGGTGGGGACATGGCGTTCGTTTCTATCTGGCCTTGTCGATCGCCTCACACAGCTGCCGCGCGCCTTGCACGAAGCGTGGGCCCATGCGGCCGATCAGGTCGCCGTCGATCATCGCGAAGCGCTGGTGCTTCACCGCTTCAACGCCCGGGAAGCGCGGCCACTGGCCTTGTTCGGGGTGGTCGCTCGGCGCGCCGGCCATCGCGATGACCTGCGGGTTGCGCTGCACGGCTGCTTCCCAGCTGACGGTGGGCGTGAAGGTTGGCAGCTCGCCAAAGATGTTGGTGCCGCCACAAGCCGTGATCGCCTGGTGGATCAGGTGCTCGCGGTTGATCGTCATCAGCGGCTGGTGCCACAGCTGGTAGAAGACCCGCACCGGCTTGCGCGCTGCGTAGTCGGCCTGCAACTGCGCCCATTGCTGCTCGACCAGCTTCGCTTGCGCCTCGCCGGCCTCGGCGCGGCCCAGTAACTGGCCGATCGTGCGCAGACTGCGCGCCAGGTCGGCCACCGAGCGGATCTCGCTGTCGAACACCGGCACGCCCATCGCCTGCAGCGGTGCGCGCGCGCGGTCCGGGAAGCCGGTGCGCCAGACGAGGATCAGATCGGGCTTCAGTGTCGCGATGGTTTCGTGGTGCACCGCCACCGCGTCGCCGACGATCGGCAACTGCTTCGCCTCGGCCGGGAAGTCGCTGTAGCGGCTGACACCCACCACCTGCGCGCCGGCGCCGATTGCGAAGACCTGTTCGGTCAGATGCGGGCCCAGCGTGATCACGCGCTGCGCCGGTTTCGGCAGGGTGATGGTGTGGCCGCTGTCGTCGATCACGCTGACGGGTTGGGCCGAGGCGCCGGTGGCCAGCCCGAGCCAGAGAGACAGGCAGAAAAGCGTGCGCATCACACCGCCGCCGTCTTTGGCTCGAACTCGCACAACGCGCGCACCTGGCACGCRCCACAGCGCGGCAGCCGGGCCTGGCACACATAGCGCCCATGCAGGATCAGCCAGTGGTGCGCATCGACGCGGTAGGCCTCGGGTACACGCTTGAGCAGTGCCTTCTCGACTTCGAGCGGGTTCTTGCCCGGTGCCAGCCCAGTGCGGTTGCTGACGCGGAAGATGTGCGTGTCAACCGCCATCGTCGGCTCGCCGAAAGCCACGTTCAACACGACGTTCGCAGTCTTGCGG
>NZ_JBFUGE010001057.1:0-1346 GCF_056403075.1 Ideonella sp. P3_A4
GCGGCGCCGACGTGCTGGTGTTCGACCTCGCCCGTTTGAACTGAAGGCCAGGATGCCCGCGGCGCCGCTAAAGTCGCGGGCATGAACCTCACCCTGACCGCGCTGAGCGTGTTGCCGGCCCTCGACTGGCTGGCCGTCATCTGCCTCTTCGCGGCCTGGGTGGGCTATGCGCAGTTCGCGCGGCGGCACGCGCAGAGCCAGCCGTCCGTCCTGGCCGCGACCAACCTGATCCGGCGCCAGTGGATGCTGCAGACAACGATGCGCGAGAACCGGGTGATCGACGGCGTGACGGTGCAGAACCTGTCGACCAGCCCCTCGTTCTTTGCCTCGACCACGATCCTGATCATCGGTGGCCTGCTGGCGGTGCTGGGCACCACCGACAAGGCGACYGAGTTCGTGCGCGAGATCCCGTTCGCCGCGCGCACCTCGGTGCTCGTGTTCGACCTGAAGGTGGCGATGCTGACCGCCATCTTCGTCTACGCCTTCTTCCGCTTCACCTGGAGCATGCGGCAGTACACCTTCGGCGCGCTGTTGGTGGCGTCGGCGCCCGAGTTCAATGCGCCGTGGACCGATGCCGAGCGCGAAGCCTTCGCCGCGCGGGCCGGCGGCGTGATGGGCCTGGCCGCCGAAACCTTCAACGATGGCCTGCGTGCCTACTACATGGCCTTTGCCGGCATCGGCTGGTTCTTCTCGCCCTGGGTCTGCCTGGGCGCCACCGCCTTCGTGGTCGGCGTGTTGTACCGGCGTGAGTTCCGCTCCGAGGTGCTGACGGCGTTGACGCAGGGCTGATCGACGTCTATTCCCGCGGCACCAGGTCTGACACCTCGTCATCGGCCACATGCCGGCGGGCAATACGCGCGAACGTGCCGTCACGGACGATCTCGCGCACCAGGTTGCGCCAGTAGGCCAGTTCCGCTTCGCTGAAGCGGGCCCGAGAGAACACCATGCCTTCGGGCATCACCGATTGCTGCGGCGCCCAGTCGAACGCCACCAGTTGCGGCTTGCGCGGGTGCTCTGCGGCATAGCGGCGGATCACCACCGAGTGGGCGATGATCGCGTCCACCGTGCCCTCGGCCAGCAGGCGCAGCAAGGCGCCATCGTCAGTCGCCTCGACCACGCGGCCCTGGCTGCGCGCCTGCTCCAGCGCTGCGTCGTAGGCCGGCGTGTGCTTGTAGCCGCGCACGGCGCCCCAGCGCAGCGTGGGCGTGGCCACGAACTCGGCCAGGCCGCCGCGCACCGGCGTGTGGGTCGTCAACATCCAGACGTGGTGCTTGAGCTGGATGTACGGCGCAAAGGCATAGAGCTTTTCGCGCTCGGGCGTCGAGATGCCCGAGGTCGTCATGTCG
>NZ_JBFUGE010001058.1:0-1338 GCF_056403075.1 Ideonella sp. P3_A4
GWGATGGACCCGCGAGCCATCAACGAGCTGTTCCCGAACTGGAAGGAACTCGGCGCCCCGCTGAACCAGGCCGTGACCGGCGACGACGTGCTGTTCCTGAGCGAAACCGGCTCGAACCGCACGCCCGACTTCCTCGTGCCGCGCAATCTGCACAACGACGGCTGCTACGTCATCTCGCTGAGCAACGTCGTCAAGTGGATGGCGCAACAGGCAGAAAGCCTCGGCGTCGAGATCTTCCCCGGCTTCTCTGCCGCCGAAGTGCTGTACGACGAGCAAGGCCGAGTGCGTGGCGTGGCCACCGGCAACCTGGGCGTCGGCAAGGACGGCCAACCGCACGACGGCTTCCAGCTCGGCATGGAGCTGCTGGGCAAGTACACGATCTTCGCCGAGGGCGCGCGCGGCCACCTGGGCAAGCAGCTGTTGGCCAAGTACAAGCTCGACGAAGGCAAGGACCCGCAAAGTTATGCCATCGGCGTGAAAGAGCTGTGGGAAGTGCCGGCCGACAAGGCCAAGCCGGGCCTGGTGGTGCACACCGCCGGCTGGCCGATGGTGGACGACACCTTCGGCGGCGGCTTCCTCTACCACCTCGAAGACAACAAGGTCACGCTCGGCTTCGTGATCGGCCTGGACTACCAGAACCCGTACATGAGCCCGTTCGAGGAAATGCAGCGCTGGAAGACGCACCCTGCGATCCGCGCCCATATCGAAGGTGGCAAGCGCATCGGCTACGGCGCCCGCGCAATCAACAACGGCACGCCGCAAGCGCTGCCCAAGACCGTGTTCCCCGGTGGCGCGCTGGTCGGCTGTGACGCTGGCTACCTGAACGCCGCGCGCATCAAGGGCAGCCATGCGGCGATCAAGAGCGGCATGCTCTGCGCCGATGCATTGTTCGACGCGTTGAAGGCCGGCCGCAGCGCCGACGAGTTGAGCGCCTACCCCGAGGCCTTCGAGAAGAGCTGGCTCAACGAAGAGCTGCAGCAGACGCGCAACTTCAAGCTCTGGTTCAAGAAGGGTGACCTGGTCGGCAAGCTGATGACGGGCATCGAGCAGTGGCTGCTGCCCAAGCTGGGCGTGCAAAGCCCACCGTGGACGCTGCACGCCACCAAGCGCGACCACGAGTACCTGAAGCCGGCCGACCAGTGCCAGCCCATCAGCTACCCGAAGCCCGACAACAAGCTGAGCTTCGACCGTCTCTCTTCGGTGTTCATCAGCAACACCAACCACGAAGAGAACCAACCGGCGCATCTGACGCTGAAGAACGACTCGATCCCGGTCTCGGTGAACCTGAGCAAGTACGCCGGCCCCGAAAGCCGCTACTGCCCCGCCGGCGTCTACGAG
>NZ_JBFUGE010001059.1:0-1335 GCF_056403075.1 Ideonella sp. P3_A4
GCCTTGAGTGATGCGTACTCGTTCGCCGTTAGCTCACGGACCAAATGACCGTGGCTTTGCAAAACGAACTTTCCATCTTGAATCGACGGATTGCCGCCGTGTGTGGCCAGGATGAACAGCAGGAAGTTGACGATCGCGTAGGCAAAGATCACGGAACCAAGTACCACGACCCAGAGGGGGAAATGCTCTCGAAGTTGAGCAAAGGAGGGTTTGGGCCCAAAAACTTTGCGACTCATAAGAGCGAAAGGAATAAAGACCACGAAGATTCCGGCGTGGAGTGACCAAACGAGTGGAACTTTCTCCGAGATATCAAGGCCGAGCAAGGCCGTGACATGCACTGCTAAGGACAGCATGAAGCCCAGCAAGGCAAGGGTGGCAAAGATACGCTTCATAGAAATCTAACGTTCGACGTAAGGGGCCTGCCGCAGGCAGGTCCCCTTGACGGAGGGGTTAGGGCGCATTCTCACTCTCGCTTKGAGATAGATAGGCAGTGCAAAGCGAACAGCGCMCCGACYGCATGGCGCCCCCAATGAACTCGATGAAGGAACGCCCACTGCCACAGCGCTTCCGCGGGCTGGCCACGCTCAAGCAGCACACAGCCGGCCTTTATGTCTTTGTAGGTGTCTAGCAAGTCATCTCCGACATCACCCATGACAGACTCTTCGTCAAGCGTKGGATCCGGATCGAAGTACTCRCGGTAGTAGTGACCATTGAAGCAYGCAAGGTTGCTTTGGGCTCTTGCCGCCTCTTCAGCAGGAAGATCTGGCAACCCATCTGAATTCTCTGGCTCGACGTTGGGAAGCRAGAGTGCTGCCGCATAGAGCTTMGAGAGCCAGGATGCTGCRGTRACCCMTGGCTCGGCACCGAGGGATGATCCTTCGCACCATGCGCARAACSCGCGTGCTACTTCGGYAAACGCRTGTGCGGCKGCGTGGGTGGGGTTCATGCGCTCTAACGTTCGACGTAAGGGGCGGCCGCAAGTGGGCGAAGCCCGCTTGTGGRCGTCCCCTTGACGGAGGGGTTAGGCCTGCCGCGGCCAACCGAAGAGAGATGAGTGCGAGCAGCTGGTGCAGGATGAGTTGGAGTTTTCCCTAGGAATCGCTGCAACGGCGGGAAGAGTGAGACTTGAGACACTTGCGACAGCAAAGTTGAGCGCGAAGAGACCGGATTCTTACCTGGCCTACCCAATGAGCCAACCGGAGGCCCAGCGGCTACTCGCCGCGAAAGTAGTTGTCGAAGGCCGCAATGGCCGCTTCGATTGTTGGCTCGCAAGGGAAGCGGAGTTCTGGGGGCTGCTCAGTAAAGAGTTCGATGAACTGCGAGTGAAGTTGTAGA
>NZ_JBFUGE010001060.1:0-1334 GCF_056403075.1 Ideonella sp. P3_A4
CTGGTTCGCATCGAGCAGCGCGAGCACCCGGGCCAGCCTTGCGCGCTGCTGATGCTGGACGCGGACCAGCTCTCATGGTGCCTGCGCCTGTACGGGCCGGCCGAGACCGACCGGCTGCTGCAGGCCCTGACCCACTTGCTGCTGCTGAACCTGCGCGCGACCGACGTGCTGTGCCGCTTCGCCGGCGACCGATTCGCCGTGCTGCTGCCGGCCACCGGCTCCGACGTTGCCACGCTGCTGGCCGCACAGCTGCGCCGGGCCGTGGCCAGCCTCAGCTTCCACACCCGCGACGGGCAACTGATCGCGGCCCGCGAGCCGCAGGTCGTGCTGGCCGAGATCGATGACGCCAGCACCGACCCGGTCGATGCGCTGGTGGCCGCGATGAATCGCCGCACCAACGAGCCGCGCAACACCAGCCAGCCATGACGCTGGCCCTGGGCGCCGAGGCGCGGCTGCACCTGCCGCCGTCCGGCCGCCGCTACCACGCCGACAGTGCCTTCCTGCCGGCCGGGCACCACGCTGCACTGCTGCTCGAATACGCTCGCCAGCGCGAGTTGCAGCTGCCCGCGGTCACCCGCCGCCTCGCCATGGCCGACAAGATCAGCCCGCGCGAGCTGCTGGACCTGCTGGTCGAGGTGGTGCGCGCCGACTGCGCGCCCGACACCGCCTTCCTGCTGGGCCAGGCCTGGTGGCCGGGCCATGCCGGGGCGCCCAGCCACGCGCTGGCGCACGCAGCTGACCTGGGGCAGGCGCTGGCTTTGCTCGTCGAGCATGCGGCCACCCTGAGCCCGCTGCTGACGCCGCGCTGCCTCGTCGGGCCACGCCACACGCTCATCTACTGGCTGGATGCGAGCGGCGCACCGGCCCAACGCAACCTGCTGGTCGACCTGCACCTGAGCGCCCTGGTGGCGATGAGCCGCTGGCAGTCCGGCGATCGCTTGCCCTGGACGGTGTGCCTGAACCGCCCGTCACCCCGAGACCGCTCGCACCTGGAGCTGCACCTTGGCGGCGGTGGTGGTCTGCGGTTCGATTGCCAGCTCGACGGGCTGCTGATCGGCTCGTCGTGGCTGAGCCAACCCTGGCCGCGCGGCCAGGGCGTGGCGGCCGAGGCGGCGCGCCGAGGCCTGGGCATGCAGGGCGATGAACCGACACGCAGTGTGCTGGCGGCGCTCTACGACCACCTGTTGCGTCAACTGATCGCCGGCGCCGACGACTCGACTGTGCCGGCGCCCACGTTGGAGCAGACGGCCGCGGCATTCGACGCCAGCCCGGCCACCTTCAAGCGCCAGCTGGCGCGCCACGGCACCCACTTCCAGGCCGAGCTGGACCAGGTG
>NZ_JBFUGE010001061.1:0-1332 GCF_056403075.1 Ideonella sp. P3_A4
GCAATGGGAGTAGTTGCGAGTGCAATTGCAATGAATGTGGCGGTGACGATCTTCATGCGGCTAGAAACTTGATGCCTAACGTTCGACGTAAGGGGCYKGCCGMAGGCMRGTCCCCTTGACGGAGGGGTTAGGCGGCTGGCGGTTGCGGAGAGCTGGATTCATGCTGGAGTGGCAAAGTGAGCTACTGCTCAACCGGCGATGCCGAAGGTGGAGAACGGGAAGAGGATGCAGGTTACTGCCTTGGGGAAGCGCATGCCAAGCAAGATGCCAGCGATTGCACCACCAACTGCCCACCASACCAAGACGCTAAGCCCAACGGGTTCCTGGGCCAACATGAGGCGACCAAGACCAAAGATCCAGAGGCAAGCCAGTGCCCCGACAGCGGCGCCCCGAATTCGATCTGCACGCGTGATTGGCGCTTGCCACCATTGAGTGAAGCGGAGCTTGGCTTGGGAGACCGCCGCCTTCATGCTTGCAGCCTAACGTTCGAGGTAAGGGGCGGCTTGCGGCATTGCCGCAAGACGTCCCTTTGACCGAGGGGTTAGGCGAACGTGGCTGAGCAAGGAGATGACCGGAACGCAGAGTTGCCCACCGAGCGATTGCGTTGCCCGAAGCCACGAGGCTGAACGAAGGCACGTGGAGACTTGTGGCACTTTGGCTCCTGCAGTTGGACCGGCCGTTGGCGAGCCAGGATTGCCCGCATTTTCACCCGGGATGATCAAGCAAGCCAACGTTGGAGTGGCAGAGGGCTTCGAGCGACTACTGACATGCCTGACAAGTGCTGGGCCGTTCTTGGGTGACTGAGCGCTCGAACTCTGCCGTTGGGCTGTTTTTGAATGCCCGGCGCTCCAAGATCGAATCGCGGCACGATTTCAAGTCGGCTGGAAAATGAGACCAAGCATTGAGGAAGGCATATTCCCGCCTTTGCCTAACGTTCGACGTAAGGGGCGGCCCGCTTGCGGGACGTCCCCTTGACGGAGGGGTTAGACCCGTGGCCGCTACAACGAAGCTTCATGGACTTTGCCATCAGCTAACGCAGAGACCGAGAGGCCAAACTGTCGCAGCCTTTCATATGTCGTATGCAGTTCGAGGGTAACAGTGTGCGAGAGCTCTGCATTACCTGGCTCACGACCGGTGGCGAGGTGAACTCGGCAGCCGACCTTGCCGAGATGACCTACCGGATAGAAGCTGACGCAGAGGTGAACTTCGGAAAGAGTTCCTGGATTCACATTGCTCCAAACCCCGCCTTTGATCTCATAGTTCCTGCCAGGCAGCAATGGGTACGTACTGGATAGCGCGTGCCCGAAGGCAGCGATGTCGGTGACATTGAAC
>NZ_JBFUGE010001062.1:0-1328 GCF_056403075.1 Ideonella sp. P3_A4
GCGATGCGCTGGCCGATCTGGCCCGGCGCGCCCGCTTTTTCGAGGCGCTGTCGGCCAGCTTGGCGAACGGGCAATTTCGCCGCCTGGTGCTGGCCAAGCCCCGCAGCGGGGCCGGCGACTTGGTGCGCGTCAGCGCCAAGCCGATCGAACTGCGCGGCGTGGCGTGCCTGCAACTGTTGCACCAGCACCGCACCCGCGACGTGACTGAGAACTTGGCCGTAGACCAAGTTCAGGCGCGGCTCGAGGGTTTGCTCGGCAGCGTCCTGGCGCATGGCCACCTGTTCACCACCGACGAAGAGCTGCAGCTGCTGATCAGCAAGAAGGGCCGCGTCGCGCTGCACCGGGCACGCGTCACGTCGGCTGAAGAAGCGCCTGGCGACGCTGCGTCTGCGCACGGACACGAGCGCGCGAAGCAACGCCTGCTGGCGCTGGACGCGCCGTTTCTGCAGGCTTTGGGCGTGGTCGACCGCGGCGGTGCGCTGGTGCCGGCGATGGCGCGCAAGTGGAAGCAGATCAACAAGTTCGTCGAGGTGCTGGACCACGCGCTGGACGAAGCCGGCCTGGCCCAGGGCACGCCGCCGGCCGATGCGCCGCCGCTGCAGGTGGTCGATTTCGGTGCCGGCAAGGGCTACCTGACTTTCGCCACCCACCACCATCTCGCCCAGGGCCGCGGCTGGCCGGTGCGCACGCTCGGCGTCGAGTTGCGCCAGGAGCTGGTCGACCTGTGCAACGACGCGGCTCAGCGCTGCGCCATGGCCGGTCTCGATTTCGAATGCGGCGACGTCAGCCGCGTATTGCCGCCGCATGTCGACGTGATGATCGCGCTGCACGCCTGCGACACCGCGACCGACCATGCGCTGAACGCCGGCATCCGCGCCGGCGCAGCGGTGATCCTGAGCTCACCCTGCTGCCACAAGCAGATCCGGCCGCAGCTGCAACTGCCGGCGGTGCTGCGGCCGATGCTGCGCCATGGCATCCACCTGGGCCAGGAAGCCGAGATGGTGACCGACAGCCTGCGCGCGCTGCTGCTCGAATCGCGAGGCTACGACGCGCAGGTGTTCGAGTTCGTCTCGCTGGAGCACACCAGCAAGAACAAGATGATCCTCGCGGTGCGCCGACGCCAGTCGCTGCCCGCCGCACGCCAGGCGGCACTGCTGGCGCAGATCGCCGAGATCAAGGCGTTTTACGGGATCCAGGAGCACTGCCTGGAAACGCTGCTGCAGGCCGAGCCGGCTTAAGCGCCAACGGCGCCGCAGGCACCCGTCACGCGGTGCAGGTCACCCGCGTGATCACGGCGGCCAGGCGGCCCAGGTCGAGCGGCTTGGCCA
>NZ_JBFUGE010001063.1:0-1327 GCF_056403075.1 Ideonella sp. P3_A4
CTGCTGCAGACCCCGCTGCACGCCCTCCACCTCGAACTCGGCGCCCGCATGGTGCCCTTTGCCGGCTACGCGATGCCGGTGCAATACCCCGCCGGCCTGATGGCCGAGCACAAGCAGTGCCGCGAAGCCGCCGCGCTGTTCGACGTCTCCCACATGGGCCAGCTGCGCCTGATCGGCCCCGACGCCGCCGCCGCGCTGGAAACCCTGGTGCCCGTCGACGTGGTCGACCTGGCCCCCGGCAAGCAGCGTTACGCCTTCTTCACCAATGAACAAGGCGGCCTGCTCGACGACCTGATGATCACCCGCCCGCCGGTGGATGCGCTGGCGAACTTCGGCGACCTGTTCGTCGTCGTCAACGCCGGCTGCAAGGATGCCGACATCGCGCACCTGCAAAAGCACATCGGCAATCGCTGCGAAGTGCTTCCCCTTCCCGACCGCGCTCTGCTGGCGCTGCAAGGCCCGCAATCCGCTCAGGCGCTGGCCCGGCTGAACCCGGGTGTGGCCGCCCTCACCTTCATGACCGGCGGCGCCTTCACGCTGGCCGGCGCCGAATGCTTCGTCACCCGCTCGGGCTACACCGGCGAAGACGGCTTTGAAATTTCCGTGCCCGGAGACCAGGCGATCAAGCTGGCCCGCGAGCTGCTGGCCCAGCCCGAGGTCAAGGCCGCCGGCCTGGGCGCACGCGACACGCTGCGCCTGGAAGGCGGCATGTGCCTGTACGGCCACGACATCGACACCAACACCACGCCGGTCGAAGCCGCGCTGACCTGGGCGATTCAGAAGGTGCGACGCGCCGGTGGCGCCCGTGCCGGCGGCTACCCGGGTGCCAAGGTCATCGACGCGCAGCTGGCCGAAGGCGCCAAGCGCAAGCGCGTCGGCCTGGTCGGCCTGGAGCGTGCCCCGGTGCGCGAGGGCACCAAGCTGGTCGCCGCCGACGGCACCGAGCTGGGCACCGTCACCAGCGGCACGCTGGGCCCGACCGTGAACCAGCCGGTGGCGATGGGCTACCTGCCCGCCTCGCATACCGCGGTCGGCACCGAGGTGTTTGCCGAAGTGCGCGGCAAGCGGCTGCCGATGAAGGTCGCCGCGACGCCGTTTGCCCCCCATCGTTACTACCGCGGCTAAAGCCAGGCAGCAGCTCGAACGGCCGGTCCCAGGTTCTTCAGACTTGACCGCCGGCCGGCCCTGAATCAACCTTCGCTTCCCAGTACACATTCCCCAAGAGGAGCCCTGCCCATGACGACCATGTTCACCACCGACCACGAGTGGATCAACATCGAGGATCACGAAGCCGCTGTGGTCGGTATCACGTTGCACGCGCAAGACG
>NZ_JBFUGE010001064.1:0-1325 GCF_056403075.1 Ideonella sp. P3_A4
CCCTTAGCACATGGTCAGCTTTAGTCCAAGGTTCCGTCGTCAAGGTGGCCGTCGCAGGCGCTTTCCTTTTCTTGGTGGTGTGGGTGCAGAAGCGCGTCTTCCCCCGGCGAGCATGAATCGCCTGGTGCCTAACCCCTCCGTCAAGGGGACGTCCCGCCAGCGGKCCGCCCCTTACGTCGAACGTTAGAGCGCAATGATCTCCTTCAATGCCGGAACACACCAGTTCCATTTCCGCACAGCCGCAGTCGTCCTGCGAGGCAACCACGTTCTCCTCCATCAGCTTGAGGGCGATAATTTCTGGGCACTGCCAGGCGGCAGAGTCGAGTTGGGCGAAACGGCAGCCGAAGCCATCGTCAGAGAGTTCTCCGAAGAGTTGGGGGTTAAGGTCGAGTGTGGCGAGCTCCTCGGCGTCGCCGMGAACTTCTTCCTCTATGCTGGCAAGCCCCATCATGAAGTCGGCCTGTACTTTGCTGCCACTCCTGACCCAATTTCGCCCCTCGCCATGTCGCAAGGTCCATACCTTGGAACAGAAGGTCATCGGTCGCTGCGGTTTGCGTGGTTTGATCGCATGAGCCTTCAGTCGGTTGATGTCCGGCCAAAATTCTTGGTTAAAACGCTTGCATCCAAAGAGGTAAGAATTGGGCATGCCGTTCAGCGCGATCACGCTGCGCCCTAACCCCTCCGTCAAGGGGACGTTCTGCGCCAAGGCGCAGACCGCCCCTTACGTCGAACGTTAAGCGGCAGAAAACAAGGGCCTGTGTGCTTCAACGCTTCGCAGCGCGKTGGTTAACCGGCAGAGCGGCGTCYGTAGGCCAGCCGCACGCGGCTACAAGAAGCGTCCTAATGGGCTCCGCCTTTGGCAGTGTCTTCGGTTCGCTGGCTGCCGGCGTCGCTTTGCGMGCGGTAGTTCGTTTGTTGGCTTTTGTTGCGGAGGCGACAGGAGTTTCCAAAATTAGTAGCATGGGCGTCAGTTTGGGGGCCGRATTCTACGTTTTCCCTTGCTCRTCTCGCCTCTGYCCTTGCCCCTCWCAAGCCATCTCCSAAGYCYGAGTYTTGTGTMCATGYCACCCCAACGGCATCTGCCATCGCGAAGCAACAMGGGCAAGGGTMRGCWGCATCGGAAGGGAACGCGCAATGTCGAGCYGCCTGCCGCTTGAGTTCAACGTTGAAGTGCAACACCCCGCGGACGGCCGAATGCTTCGGCCGGAGTCCTGAATCCTAGTCTTTCTCTTGGCCGGCTGTTGAGTTCACCCGCAATGCGGTCGCACTCGGCTTGGGTCAGCCCCTTCAAGCACATGCCCTTGGGCAGGTACTGCCGAAGCAAC
>NZ_JBFUGE010001065.1:0-1315 GCF_056403075.1 Ideonella sp. P3_A4
CCCAGCATGTAGAGCACCAGCTGCCACATGGTGTAAGGGGCGGCGGTGGTCTGGCCGGGCGATTCGTTGGTGGTGGTGACTTCGTTCATCTCCTCGGTTCCTTTTTTCTCAGGTTCTCTCTCAAGCCCTGGCGCGCGACGGGTCTCGCCCGAAGTGCGCATACAGGGAATCCAGCACCGTGCCGATCTCGGCCAACAGCGCGTCGTCGTCGTCGARCCGTTCGCGTGCGCCAGCCATCACCGCTTCGAAGCCGATCGCTTCGGGCACCGGCTCGCCGCCGACATCGAGCTGGTGCACCATCGCGCCCAGCCGCCGCAGGGCTGGGTCCTCGTCGAGGCCGAAGCTGGCCATCAGCGTTTCGAAGGTCACTCGGTCGCCGACGTGCGTGAACGCGGCGCCATCGAAGTCGAAACCCAGCGCGCTCTTCGGGCAGTCGGCCGGCTTGGCCAGCCACTTGAAGCGCGCGTCCGGGTCAATGAAGCGCCGGATCAGCCAGGCGCTGGCCACGCGGTCCACCCACAGGCGGCGGCGGGTGGCCCAGGTGTGGCCGCGGTATTTCGCCGCGTCCAGCCGGGGCAGATCACCCGACGCGTCGTGCGGCTCGTCGGGCGAGACCAAGGAGTCGAGCCGACGGTTGAATTCGGTCCAGGCGGCTTCGGTCTCGGTCGAGGCGTCACTGGGGAAGTAGTCGGTTGCCTTGACCGCGTCGTAGTCGCGCTGCAGCCGACGCTGAAGGCGCAGCAGCTCCTGCGGCGTCATGGCACCCAGGGTCCGGTTGGTTTCTTTCCAGGCCTTGCGCAGTTCGGCCAACTCGTCGCTGCGGTCGAACAAGGCCAGGTAGGCCGGCGCCTCATCGACAGGCGGTTGCACCGACATCAACCAAGCCGTGCCGCCTTCGCGCACGCAGTCATCGGCCAGCTCGCGCAGCGCCTGGTGGCGATCACCGCCCGTCGGCAGCAGGTAGGCCCCGTCGCGCAGCGCTGCGCAGCCCAGCGCCTTCAGCGCTCGCCAGATCCGCATGCGGGCGGTGGCGCCTTGCGTGGGCAAGGACACGACCAGCAGCAGCCAGGCGGAGCTTGGATCGACATTCATGTAGCGAACGATACATCATTGTTATTTTCGCTACAACAGTAGTATCATCTCGACATGGTCGCCAGCTTCGTGTCCGGGGTGCGCCGCTGGCTGCTGCCGGCGCAGGTCTCTGCATCGGCGTTGCCGGTGCTGGGCGCGCGCGGTCTGCGTGCGCTGGTCGACGGCTACATGAGCGTGCTGTTGCCGGCCTACCTGCTGGCGATCGGCTTGAGCACATTGCAGG
>NZ_JBFUGE010001066.1:0-1314 GCF_056403075.1 Ideonella sp. P3_A4
GCCATTTGTCGTCGAACTCGTTGTCGGCCAGGCCACCGGGTCGCATGTCCTTGCCGAAGCCGAGCGCCGCCTTGAAGGCGCCGGCCGAGTAGTTCAAGCCCACGTCAAGGGACTTGGCACCGTTCTCGACGTCAGGCGTGGCAGGTGCGCCGCGCAGATAGCCGCGCACGCGAAGGTTGAAGCCGTTCCACGTGGGGCTCAGGTAGCCCAGCGAGTTTGACGTGCGATTACGCGCGTTGAGCATCGACGTGCCGATGGCCGTGGCGCCCGCGTCGTTGGCGGCGAAGCTGGTGATGGCCGTCACCTGGGAGTACAGCGGAGAGCCTGTCGGGTTGGCCGAGTCCAGCCGCCCGAGGGCCACGGTGCCGAAGCCGCTGCCCAGCGCCACATACGCGTTTCGGTACGCGGGCGTGGTCGAAGCGCCGGTGTCCGCATTGAGGCCCATCTCCAGCCCGAACTGGGCCTTCATGTCATAGCCGAGATCTTCTGTGCCGCGAAAACCAAGCCGAGAGGCGTTGTCGGTCAGCTGTTTCTGCTTGTCGGCATCGCCGGTCTTGACGATGTTGGCCGACAGAACGATGCGCCCGTAGATGCTGACGCCCTGTGCCCAGGCCGGCGCTTGAGCGAGCGCCAATGCGGCCGAGGCCATCGCGGTGAGGGAGTGGGTCCTGAAGGTATGCATGAAATCCTCGTTGCTGGCGGTTGAAGAAGGCGTCACGTTTCGGCACGGCTGCGCCCTGCCGAGCAGCAAACGCTCGGCAAAGAAAGGTGCAAAAGGGGCGAGTTAGGACGGACTCAGCGCTGCAGTGGCTGGCCCACGCGGAGACTGGTGGCGAGGCTTTGCGCCAACTCGCCGACCAATAGCCGGAGATCACCCACCAGCCGGCTGTAGCCCGCGGTCTTCACGAACGCGGCCTCGTCCATGTAGAGGGCGCGGTTGAGCTCGATCTGCACGCTGTGCCGCCCTTCGGACGGCACGCCGTGGCGGCGTATCAGCTCGGCCCCTTGGTAAGGGTCGTTCACGCCCACCCGGTACCCCATGGCACCGAGGGTTGCCGCGATCCATTGCGTCAACAAGGGGCTGGCACACCGCCCATTGAGATCGCTGACGACGATGTCCGGCCTGACCTGACCCACGTCGTCGTTCATGGCATTGCCCACCGACTTCATCGAGTGGCAGTTGACGTGCAGCACGAACCCGTGCCGCTCGTGCGCGGCGTTGATCAACGAGGCCAGCTTCGCGTGGTACGGGTCGTAGCAATGGCGCAGCCGGTGTTCGATGTCTGCCAGTGCCAGCGGCCGGTCGTACAGGGG
>NZ_JBFUGE010001067.1:0-1314 GCF_056403075.1 Ideonella sp. P3_A4
CGAGCGCGGTCGAGACCGCGCGTCCGGCCATCGATGGCATGGCCCACCAGCTGCTGATCGAGCTGCCGCCGGAGCCGGTGCACTTCGAGGCCGACCCGTTGCGCTTGGCGCAGGTGGTGGCCAACCTGCTGACCAACGCCGCCAAGTACACCGACCGTGGCGGCCACATCCACCTGTTTGCGCAGCGGCAGGGCGGCGACATCGTGATCGACGTCAGCGACGATGGCATCGGCATCGCGCCCGGCTCGATGCCCGAGGTGTTCCGCATGTTCTCGCAGCTGCACGTGACAGGCGAACGCTCGAGCGCGGGCCTGGGCATCGGCCTGGCCTTGTCCAAGGGCCTGGTCGAGCTGCATGGCGGCAGCATCGCGGTGCGCAGCGCCGGGCCGGGACGCGGCAGCACCTTCACCGTGCGCTTGCCGGCAGGCGAGGCCGGGGCCGATGCGCGAGTGGCGGCCGGTGCGCCGTCAGCGGCCGTGCCGGCGCCGCGCAAGGTGCTGATCGCCGACGACAACCGCGACGCCGCCGACAGCCTGGCCGCGCTGCTGCAACTCGAAGGCCACGAAACCCGCTTGTCCTTCGATGGCAACGAGGCCTTGTCGACCTGGCAGCACTTCGATCCCGATGTCTGCCTGTTCGACATCGGCATGCCGGGGCGCAACGGCTACGAGCTGGCGCGGGCCATCCGCGRCCTGCCTGGCGGCCAGCGCCCACTGCTGATCGCGATCACCGGCTGGGGCCAGGAGAGCGATCGCAACCTGGCGCTCGAGGCGGGCTTCAACCACCACCTGACCAAGCCGGTGGATCCTCAGCGCTTGGCGGCACTGTTCGGCTGACGCGCGTCACGGCCTGGTTTGATTGACCCTGACTTTTGGCGGGCACGGCATTTGCCACATACCGGTGCTGTGCCGCTGTGGCACTTTTCGGAGCATGGTGTGATGAACAAGCATTCCCCCCGGCAACCCGCCAGCGCGATGCTGGTGTTGCTGGCCTGTATGCTCGCCGTCGCCCCCTTGACCGGCTGTGACCGCCGGCCCAGCGACGTACCGCGGCCGTCAGACCCCGAACGCAACACGCCCAAACCGAAAGCGTTGCCCGATACCAAAGCCCCTGACGGCTTGCCCGCATCAGCACCGCAGCCTTGAGCGGCCAACGAAGGCCGGCTCGATGCCAGCCGGTCCATTAGGGATAGTTCTTCCCTGCCGGTCGATACACGGCGATACAACCATGGCGACGCCGTAACCGGCGATGTCGCCACGCGCGCCGGTTTCATAATCGGCCGGAACYGCAGCTTGCGAGAGGACCGCTCTGAAC
>NZ_JBFUGE010001068.1:0-1312 GCF_056403075.1 Ideonella sp. P3_A4
GACGGAGGGGTTAGGGCGCTGGGAGGTAGACACGCGAGAGCCTTTGGATCAGCTCGGGCTTGTTTGTTTTGAACTGCCAGGACATGAAACTGTTGGAACAAGCTGCCCGTCGGCAGAGAGTTCAAAGGACCGACAAGGCGGCGAATCGGTGGTTGGCTCTACTAGTGGCGTAGCCATTCGAATGATTTCCGCAATCTGCTTAGGCGTCAACGGCTGGAGTTGGAGGCGTGCCCAGGAGCTCCCTGAGCCAAGCATTGAAATTTCTCTGAAGTTTAGCCATAGGTCGTCGAAGAGACTGGTCACCTCCGCCCATGGTGGAGAGGTTTTCCCTCCAGTCCAGATCCGCAAGCGAACGGTGCTTGGCGTGGCGCGGCGCACCTTCCACAGGAAGGTGCGAGAGTCAACTTGGATGCGCCGAGGTTTCGTTGTCACGTATTTGGGGCGCTCTAACGTTCGACRTAAGGGGCGGCCCGCCTGCGGGACGTCCCCTTGACGGAGGGGTTAGGCACCGGAGAYGCACCAACYGTGATKRSCTKGCCGTGCAAGGCAGACGGACCCGAGGAAACTGGAGATGCTACTCGGCTGACCGGAGCCTGGCTATGCAGCAYCGGGACTGCGGCTGTTGCCGTTTGGCTCGCCCGCCGAAACGGCAAAACCGGTCCAGTAGCAGYTCCCACCCCAAGCTYYGGCCGTGACCGCAGGCACTGTTGAACCGCGACAGAGYGCCAAGGCTTCAATTTCTTGACCAACTTGGCAGGCGTAAGGCCGAARTGRCCACYGACCGTGCGCTGGCCGCCRAAGGACGGACAGCCCACGTCGACGCCGAAGCGAGCACGCCTCTCCCCGCAAGAGAAGGCATCGAGACTGAGACTCTGTGCGGCTGACATTGGCAGAGGAGGCCTCAAGTGAACTCGGCTCTTCAACCCGGCTGTGGGCCTAACGTTCGACGTAAGGGGCGGCCCGCCTGCGGGACGTCCCCTTGACGGAGCGGTTAGGCGAACCCGGCTGAGCAACGGGATGACCGGAACGCGATATCGCCACCGCCGAAAGCAACTGAATTGAAGGCCTCAAGGCACGACGCTGGCATGTGGAGGCTTTGGGCATTTGGCGTTGGCAATTGGGCCCGCTTGCCGATGGCCAGCTTCTTGGCGCGCTGGCCGAGTGCGAAGGCGCCTGACCAGCAGAGATTTTCGCAGAGTACGGCCGACGATAGAGCTTGGTGTGACCGACCAGACGCTTGCCTGAGAGCGAAGATTTCAAACCCGTGACCAAGCTGGCAAGAAGACGGCATGAATCGCCGCAGTCCGCGCGC
>NZ_JBFUGE010001069.1:0-1311 GCF_056403075.1 Ideonella sp. P3_A4
GCCCTGGGATACAAGAGCCACGCCGCGCCGACAAGGCCAAGGACCCATGCGACCGCACGGCCCTTGCGAAGACCAATGCCAACTGCAATGCAGGCAACGAGCGTGAGCCAAAACTGAGGTGCAGTAAGCAGACGCTTGATCATGAATCCATCGCCAGTTCGAGCGTAGTGCATGGCGATGTGTGCGTATGCGACGGGCACAAAGCAGAAAGCGAGTAGTGCGGCGATTGAAAGACGGCGTTGCTTCATCTGGAATTGAGATATGTGGCCTAACGTTCGACGTAAGGGGCCTGCCGCAGGCAGGTCCCCTTGACGGAGGGGTTAGGCCGATACCGCTGCCGGCAAGAACTGGCTGATCTTGGAGTCACCATACGTGCGGAGGACTTGAGAGACGATGACTTGATAGCCCGCAAGCCAGTTGCTCTGCGCGGCCTTGGCCTTGAGATGAAGGGGATGCGTGACTAGCTGCTGCAAGGCCTCCAATGACTCCCAGTAGTACACGTTGGAAACCAAGCCGTTTTCAGCATTTTCCCAAGACTCTTCGCCCAAGTAGCCAGGGATCGACTTTGCCATGACTGCGATCTCTTGATCGAGTCGATGGAACGCCTCATCAAACTGGCCTTTGGCAAGGATGAACGTAGACGAATACATGGGCGATCTAAGAGTGGTTACGGGGATAGGAAGCAACGCATTGGCTGCAAGTGATCAAGTAAGCGGCCGGGTGCTCTTGCCGACGGCCTAACGTTCGACGTAAGGGGCCTGCTGCAGGCAGGTCCCCTTGACGGAGGGGTTAGGCCGCTGACTCGGCGGGTAAGAACAAGGGCTAAAGCTGTTCATCTTTGCTCGGACCTTCGCGCTCTGCCAAACTGCAGAGATCTCTGGCACAGGCTTCCAACTCTTCAAGAAGGACACCGGCGGCGCCGTGTTCCAGCCCCTCCTCATACTCGGCAGGATGAGCCCAGAAGGAGATCTTGCCTTCTCTGGCTTCCGTTGCCGTCGACCCAAACCTGGCCGTGAATTCAAGGTGCGCATGAACCCAAGTCATGAGATGAAACCCCTTGCGGTCTCTGTCTTCAAACGAAGCGGGATAGGTAAGTTCGACGCTTTCTGACGATATCGAGTACTTCGATACGCCAAAGAGGAGGTGGAGAATGACTTCTCCGTGGCCTAGGGAGACGAGCTTGCGAAGAAGCTCTATTTTGCGGGGCGTATCAGAAGCCTCCATCAGCGGCCTAACGTTTGACATGAGAGGCGCTGCCCGGCTTGCCGGGTAGCGTCCTCTCGATGGAAGGGTTAGGCCGCACTGTGCGGC
>NZ_JBFUGE010001070.1:0-1306 GCF_056403075.1 Ideonella sp. P3_A4
GAACTGGTCACGCCAGTTGTAGGCCACGCGCACCTCGTACTTGTCGTTCTCGTAGAACGCCACCAGGTTGGCGGTGTCGCTCAGGCCCTCCAGTGCGAACTGCTCGCCCAGGCTGCCGTTCTTGTACTTCAGCCCCGAGTTCACATAGGTGTAGTTGGACGACAAGCCGAAGCCGCTGTTGCCGAACATGTGCTGCCAGTTCAGCTCCACCCCATACAGCCGCGCCTTGTGCTGGTTCGAGTAGGTCGTGATCTGGAATGTCGCGACCGGGTCATCCGGCTGGCCGGCGATTGTGCCCACGGAATTGCCGTTGCCATCGACACCGGTCTTCGTCACGCCGCGCGTGCCGTCGTAGTTGGTGAAGATGTAGTTGCGGATGCAGGTCAGGTCGCTGTCGGTACAACCACCTTGCGACACCGCCTCCTGGAACAGCACACCGTTGGCGGGCGTGTGCAGATTGAACGGCGTGCCCTCGACCGTCGTGACCCCAACGTAGTTCGACAGGTTCTTCGCAAAGTAGCCAGCAGCGACATAGCTGCCCTTGGCGTAGTAGTACTCGAGCGACAGGTCGATGTTCTTCGACTTCAGTGGCTTCAGCGCCGGGTTGCCTTGCGAACCGGTGCCGCCATCGATGCGCGCCAGCTGGTTCAGCGTCATGCCGCCCTGGATGTAGTCCCACTGCGGCCGGCCGATGCTCTCGCCGTAGCTGACGCGGGCCTTCAGCTTGCTGGTCAGGTCGGCGTCGAAGTCGATGCTCGGCAGCAAGTAGCTGTAGCTGCCTTTCAACTGGGTGAACGACGGGGCGCCGAAGCCGACGGAGAACTCGTTGTTGGCCGCCCAGGTAATGCCGGTCGCGATCGGTACCAGCGCCTTCGAGGTGACGTCGGTGTGCTCGTAGCGCAGGCCGGCAGACATGCCCATCGGCACGCCCCACTCCCAGTCGGTGCTGTATTGAATGAATGCACTCTGCGACTTCTCGTTCACGCGACGGTCTGTCGAGAAGACGTTGGAAGCGCGGTACAGCGAGTCGTCGCCGGCTGCCTGCGCTGCCAGGGCACGGACTTCTTCGAAGTCCCAGGTGTAGAAGTTGTTGAAGAAGGCCGAGTTGTTGCTGCCGTTGACGCTGCCGAAGTAGCGGCCCATCTTGTCCGCGTGCCAGACACCGTCCGGGTAGTCGCCGGCGTTCGTCGCGCCACCCCACGTGTCGCGCTGCACGTTCGAATACGCCGAGCGGTTGTTCGCATCGGTCAGGCTGACACCGAAGTCCAGCTTCGAGGCGTCCTGGAACTTGTACCGGCCCTTGACT
>NZ_JBFUGE010001071.1:0-1305 GCF_056403075.1 Ideonella sp. P3_A4
GCGTCCGACGGCTGGTCAGCTTGTCTCGAGCCTGCTGAGCGCCGGCTACGAAGACCACCGGCTGCGCAAGCTGGCCATAGCAATGGGCGTAGCTCGCCCTCCTGAAGAGATATTTTCACGGCCCGAAGAACCATACCGCCTGCTGTACCTCGGTGCCTTTGACTCTGCGGGGCACATGTTTCCCGCAGGCGTAGCCTCAGAGCTAGTGCAGTGCCAGAACGAGGGCTCGGCTGCATACGAGCTGCTTGGAAGACTTCTTAAGTGGGGCGTGAACCTTAGAGGGCTTGACGTTGGGTCAGCCGTAGCGCTGGCGGCACTATGCGCAACTACAAATGCGACCAACATGAGCCCGCTTCCGCTGGGCACGGTCTTGGCTTCTGAGAGATTCTGCATCGACGACGCTGCGGCCCTTTCCCCTGAGATCGCGTTGAGTGTGCTCAGTGCATACCTGAAGCAACAGGGCTGCCGAGTTGAGGACGACCAGCTCCTGAAGCCTAGTCGCTGGGGCATAGCCGACGTACTGGTGGACGGCGGGCCGATTTTCCTCTGGCTTGCGTGTCGCCTACTCGAAGCTGCTGATTTCGTCGAGCTCGAATCGCTGATGCAGCTTCTCGCGCCAAAGAGCCCGTATTGGGACCGGCAATGCGCCAAGTTGAATGCGCTCGCCGCAATCAAGCGAGGTCGCCTCGAAGACGCGCTCGATGCTCTTGAATTGTGGTATCGAGAGAACCCCCTATACGCATTGGAGTTCCCCGCGAACGAACTGTTCGCAGGAAGAAAGTGGGCGAACTTCAAGCACTTCGACCCGGTCAAAGTGGGGCTAGTTGCTCACCGCGAGTTTGAAGCCCGCGGCGACGCCAACGTGAGCTACATCTGCAAGATGGCTTGCCGTACGTTCTTGAATACAGGCCTTCGTGAGCGCGTTGTCAGTGACTTTGACAATGCGTTGGAGTCACGCAAAGCGAAGATGGTTGCGTTTCTACGCGATGTTTGGGTCGAGCAGAACCTCTCCATGTGCCACCAGTTCCAATCTACCGCAGAAGTGCGCGTGGAACGCATGAGCGTTCTCCAACTGCTCATAGGGTGGGAAAGCGACCGGGCACCTGAGTACGCAGAGGCAATCAAAGACCTGACCTTCGACCAAACGCTACAGCGCGGATTGGAACGCATTGACCAGACCCGCGTTTTCGTTAACGAATCTGCCATAACGCGCTGGGCCGAAAAGGAACTCGAACAGGACTACGACAGGTGGCGGAAGCTGAGTGAATCCAGTTCTGGCGGCCGCACAGTAGACGACATGCTCCG
>NZ_JBFUGE010001072.1:0-1304 GCF_056403075.1 Ideonella sp. P3_A4
GCCTGGCGTCGTGCTGGGTGGCGGTGAACAACGCCTGGCTTGCCGCGGCGGATTCGAGCCCCTGGCTGACCAGCGGACTCGAAGGGCTGAACCCGCGCGGCTGGTACCTGGTCTCCAGCAACCACCAGAGCTGGGTCGACATCCTCGTGTTGCAACGCGTCTTCCACGGTCGCATCCCGTTCCTGAAGTTCTTCCTGAAGCGCGAACTGATCTGGGTGCCGGTGATCGGCCTGGCCTGGTGGGCGCTGGACTTCCCGTTCATGCACCGCGGCCGCGGCACCGGCCGAGACGATCTGGCGACCACTCGCCGCGCCTGCGAGAAGTTCAAGCGCATTCCCACGGCGGTCATCAACTTCGCCGAGGGCACGCGTTTCACATCGGCCAAGCACGCGGCGCAACGCAGCCCCTATCGCCACCTGCTGGTGCCCAAGTCCGGCGGCCTGGGCGTGGCGCTGGCGACGATGGGCGAACAATTCGAAGCGCTGCTGGACGTGACCATCGTCTACCCGGACGGCGCGCCCCGCTTCTGGGACTTGCTGTGCGCCCGGGCCGGCGCCGTCGAGGTACATGTTCGCCAGCGCGCCGTACCCGCCGACGTGGTGGGTGGCGATCTCGTGCGCGACAAGGCGTATCGCCAGCGCGTGCGTGCCTGGGTCGACGAACAGTGGGCTGACAAGGATCGGCTCATCGAGTCCCAACTCGATCGCCATCGCGCCGGCGAAGCGCCATCAGCACCCGATCCCACGCCGCAGCCAGAGCACCCGGCTTCGCGCTGAGGTCGCGTCCAGTCAATCGGGCTGCCGCCCGTCAGCCGCAGGCTCGCTTTCGCCGAACGGGCGTCGACGACGCAGCAGGTACCACACCGCGGGGATGACCAGCATGCTGAGCAGCGGCGCCGTCACCATGCCACCGACCATCGGCGCGGCAATCCGGGTCATGACCTCTGACCCGGTGCCGCCGCCCCACATG
Source organism: Ideonella sp. P3_A4 (assembly GCF_056403075.1). Taxonomy (NCBI): domain Bacteria; kingdom Pseudomonadati; phylum Pseudomonadota; class Betaproteobacteria; order Burkholderiales; family Sphaerotilaceae; genus Ideonella; species Ideonella sp. P3_A4. Next base: position 970 of record NZ_JBFUGE010001072.1, read on the forward strand.
ATCGGCAGCAGGCCTGCCATCACCACCGCCACGGTCATCGCCTTCGGCCGCACGCGCAAGACAGCGCCTTCGCGAATGGCAGCGAGCAGCGTCTGCTCGTTGTCGGGCTCACCTGCCGCGAGCCGCCGTTGCCATGCCTGGCTCAAGTAGACCTGCATCACCACGCCGAACTCCGCCGCCACGCCAGCCAGCGCGATGAAGCCCACCGCCGTGGCCACCGACACGGCGTGGCCGAGCGCCCACACCAGCCAGAAACCGCCCACGAGTGAAAACGGTACCGCCGCCATCACCAGCACCGCGTCGCCCACCGAGCGAAACAGCAGGTAGAGCAGGAC
>NZ_JBFUGE010001073.1:0-1303 GCF_056403075.1 Ideonella sp. P3_A4
TCCATATGCAGTCCGACACTCCCAGTGGGATGGAAGGGCCCACCGCGCCGCCGGACGGGCGGGAAGAGCCGCAGCGAATGTTGCTGCACATGCCGGTGGACGTCCGCAGCGCCTCGACCGCGCTGATCGCCATCCTGCTTTGCATCTATGCCTTGCATTGGGCGGCGGCGGTCGCCGTTCCGCTGCTGCTGAGCCTGATGTTCAGCTATGCGCTGTCGCCGGCGGTGGACCGCCTCGAGCGAGTGCGAATTCCGCGAGCCCTGGGCGCTGCGGTCATCGTCATCGGGGTCGTAGGCGGCCTGGGATGGGCCACGTATGTTCTTGCAGACGACGCCACGCAATTGGTCGAGTCGCTTCCGACGGCAGCGCAGAAATTGCGCAGCTCACTGCGAGGTCGTGTCAGCACGGGGCCGGGCGCACTGGACAAGGTGCAAAAGGCAGCCACTGAACTCGAGAAGGCCGCGGATGAAAATTCGGCTGCCCATTTGCCCTCGCCCAAAGGCGTCACGCAGGTCCAGGTGGTCCATTCGAAGTTCAACATCCAGGACTACCTCTTGAGCGGAACAATGGGCTTGATTGCGATGGCCGGCCAGACGGCTGTCGTCTTCATGTTGACGTACTTTCTTCTTGCCTCCGGTAGCACCTTTCGGCGCAAGATGGTCCGCATGGCTGGCCCCACCTTGAGTCACAAGAAGATCACTGTCCAGGCGCTCGACGAAATCAGCGAGCAAATCCAACGCTACTTGCTGATGCAGGTGCTCATCAGCGTGCTGGTTGGCGTGACCACGTGGTTCGCATTCCTGTGCATCGGGCTTCAAAACCCGGTGGTGTGGGGCGTGGCAGCGGCGGTGCTGAATCTGATCCCCTACATTGGCTCGCTGGTGATGGCGGTCGCAGCCATGCTGGTGGCATTGACGCAGTTCGGGACCTTGGACATGGCGCTTGTCGTCGTTGGCATCTGCTTCACCATTCGTTTGGTCTCGGGCTACGTGCTGTCGCCCTGGTTGACCAGTCGAACCAGCCGGCTCAGCCCGCTCGCCGTCTTCGTGGCGGTGCTGGTGTGGGGATGGTTGTGGGGTGTGTGGGGCATGCTTCTGGGCGTGCCGATCACCATGGTCGTCAAGGCGACCTGCGACCGGGTCGATGGCTTCAAGCCCTTGGGCGAGTTGCTGGGCAGCTGAAACAAAGAGGCCTCGCATCGGCCGCCCTGCGCATGCCCGGCGAGGGCGCCATTCCACGTCAAGACTCCCCCAGATCGATAGACGACCCAGTCACGTGGTCTTGGGTGTCCGACGTCGCGGAG
>NZ_JBFUGE010001074.1:0-1300 GCF_056403075.1 Ideonella sp. P3_A4
TCGCTGGCGCGCTTCGAGTTGCGCGGCATCCCGCCGATGGTGGCGGGCGCTGCGCGCATCCGCGTCAGCTTCCAGGTCGACGCCGATGGGCTCTTGAGTGTCAGCGCCCGCGAGCTGGCTTCGGGCGTCGAGGCGGCCGTGCAGGTCAAGCCCAGCTACGGCCTCGCCGACGACGACATCGCCCGCATGCTGAAGGAAAGCTTCTCCAGCGCCGAAGCCGACATGCAGGCCCGCGCGCTGCGCGAAGCGCGTGTCGAAGCCGAGCGTATGGACCTGGCGACGCAAGCGGCGCTGGCCGCCGACGGCGACCTGCTCGACGAAGCCGAGCGCACGTCAATTGCGCAGTTGCTGGAACTGGTGCGTGACGCCGCCAAGGGCAACGAGCCCGACACCATCAACCGGGCCGTCGAAGCGCTGGCCGATGGCACCGAAACTTTTGCCGCGGCGCGCATGAACCGCGGCATTCGCACCGCGCTCACTGGGCGCGGGCTGGACGAGATCTGACCGATGCCCGTGATTCGAATCCTTCCCCACGCCCAGCTGTGCCCGCAGGGCGACGAGATCCAGGCCGAGCCGGGTGTGTCGGTGTGCGAGGCGCTGCTTGAAAACGGTATTGCGATCGAGCATGCCTGCGAGATGAGCTGCGCCTGCACGACCTGCCACGTGATCGTCAAGAAGGGCTTCAACTCGCTGGGCGAGCTCGACGAGATCGAGGAAGACCTGCTGGACAAGGCCTGGGGCCTGACCCCGACGTCGCGCCTGTCCTGCCAGGCCATCGTCAGTGACGAGGACGTGACGATCGAGCTGCCGAAGTACACGATCAACCACGCCCGCGAAAACCATTGAACTGGCCGTTGGCCGGTTCAATGGTTTCGGCCCCGCGTTCGCGGGGTCAAAACCACCCCCAAAAAGCAACTGAGCCAGGCAGTGCCTGGCTCAGTGGGTGGTTGATGCGCGGGGTCGCGTCAGGCTGTCAGGCGGCGCAGCCAACCTGCAAAGTCGGGTCGCCAGCGGCCGGCTGTGGGGGCGGCGGTGCGAACTTCCAGCACGTTGCGAGTGGCCAGGAACTGCAGCAGCGCGCGCACTTCGGCCGGTTTGACGCCGTCGCGCTTGAGCAGCGACGATTCGCTGATGTGGCGCTGAGACAGATCGCTCAGCAATCGGCGAAAGCCGGTGCGCCGAAACTCGGCGGGCAGGTCTGGCCAGGAAAGCAGTTTGTATTCTTTCATACCCAACGTTCGCTCAAATTTATTGCCCGGCATCGCGAGGCTTTTGGCCACGTTAGCACGCTATTCTGCGC
>NZ_JBFUGE010001075.1:0-1771 GCF_056403075.1 Ideonella sp. P3_A4
TTCGACGTAAGGGGCTGGCCGCAGGCCAGTCCCCTTGACGGAGGGGTTAGGCATCGGGTTGATTGACATACAACTCCTCAGGCTGCAATTGGCGGATTGCTCTTCTAACGGCTGCTTGAGCCGCAGGAAGGTCGAAGCCTGTGACATGACGGGCCATCGACTCCAAGAATTGCTCCGACCCTTCAACTTCCCATTCGATTGTTGGCGAATCAAACTCAACCGATATATCGAACGATACGTGCTCCGGGACGACTCTTCCTGGACGCACCACGACCCGCTCGAAGGACTGCCATGGGACCTCTTGAACTACCTTGCCAGACACCCGATCTGTAAGCATTGGCCCAACGTTGCTAAACGTCCAACGGTACTTAAGTGGGCTACACGCTGCTGCAAGCTCCGCTGCCAATTGCTTGGCCCGGCGGCGTCGCGACCACTCAGAGGTGGCTAGAGAGGCTACTAAGCAGAAAAAGGCGACTCCAGCGAAAACGATTGGCCCATATGCTGGCCAAGCGATGCACAAGGGGGCGCCAAAGGCAGCTGCTGGAACTATCCAGAACAGATCGCGTCGGGTAAGGTTGCCGCTTGGCTTTCGCTGCATGATGCTTAACGTTCGACGTAAGGGGCGGCCCGCYTGCGGGACGTCCCCTTGACGGAGGGGTTAGGSRTCGCGGGTTCAACAAGCAAGTGCAACACCTTCATGAAATGGGGTGGGGGGGTGGTGATACTGACCGCTTACTCATTCCGGCAAGAAGGGGTTAGCAGACATGGGGTATCACCAACTCACCCAGGGTGAACGATACGCGATAGCCAGGATGCACACCAGGGGTTACAGCGACCGAGAGATTGGCTACGTGCTGGATCGCTCGCCAGCGACCATAGGACGAGAGCGCAAGCGCAACGCCTGCCCGCACGATGATCTACCGCCACGTGAGAAGGGATCGCCGCGAAGGCGGAAGCGTTTGGCGGCACATGAGGGTGATGAGCAAGATCGGGCGCAAGCACCGAGGTAGCCCGGTGACACGAGGCAGATTGGCGGGCAAGCGACACATCAGCGAGCGACCGAAGGCAGTGCAGGCCAGGCGCCAACTGGGGCACTACGAAGGCGACACCGTGATGGGGGCGGACGCCAGGCACTGCGTGCTCACGCTGGTGGAGCGCAAGACGGGGTTCGTGGTGATCAAGAAGCTCAGCGCGCGCAGCGTGGAGCAAGCCAACACCGCGCTGGGGCGCTCGATCATCGGCCTGAAAGGCCGGATCAAGACCATCACGCTGGACAACGGCACGGAGTTCCACGGCTACAAGAGCGTGGAAAAGCAGTTCAGGGTGAAGTTCTACTTCGCCACGCCGTACCACTCGTGGGAGCGAGGAACGAACGAAAACACCAACGGGTTGCTTCGGCAGTACCTGCCCAAGGGCATGTGCTTGAAGGGGCTGACCCAAGCCGAGTGCGACCGCATTGCGGGTGAACTCAACAGCCGGCCAAGAGAAAGACTAGGATTCAGGACTCCGGCCGAAGCATTCGGCCGTCCGCGGGGTGTTGCACTTCAACGTTGAACTCAAGGATCACCATGGCTTCCACGGTACTTGGCAAAGTTGTGGATCATGAAACTTTCGATAGGCGCTAATGGTTCCTCCATTAGCGGCGGGGACGGCCAGCCATTCCGCCAGCTGGGAAGCAAGCGACATTGCCCACTCACGATGCGGGTATGTCGCCACCTGAATCATTCCGTCTTTGGTAACTACGCGAACTGCGTACTCCTCGCCCTTGAAG
>NZ_JBFUGE010001076.1:0-1288 GCF_056403075.1 Ideonella sp. P3_A4
GTGCAACATTGTGGTGAAGCCCTTGCACCAACTAAGGAAAGTACCTATCAATCAAACATTAATGTGTCTTTAATAATCTCGCCACTCGCAAGGTACATGAACGCAAGATGAACGTCGAGCGGCTGCGCCACACATCCCCGCGAGTCACCGGTTGTTTGATTCAGGAGACACCTTGATGAAAGAGAAGCTTCCCTTCACCCCCGCCGCGATCGCGCTGGCGCTGGGCCTCGGCGCCAGCGGCGCGCATGCGCTGGACTACACCGGCTACTTCCGTGCCGGCCCAGGCCTCACCTCTGAAGACGCATCACGCGCCTGCTACGGCCTGGGGGGCGGCACCAAGGGCATGAAGTACCGCCTCGGCAACGAGTGCGACTTCTACGGCGAGTTCCAGCTCGCCCAGGGTTTCTCGAAGGATGGCATTGACACCAAAGCCACCCTGATGGTGAACCACTACACCCCGGCCACCGACAACAGCAACGAAGGCCTGAAGATCGAGCAGATGTGGGCCGAGGCGAAGGGCTTCGATATCGCGCCGAACGCCACCTTCTGGATCGGCAAGGAGCGCGGCCGCCGCGGCGACGTGCACATCGTCGACACCTTCTTCGTCGAGATGATGGGCGTGGGCGCCGGCATGAAGGGCCTGCCCGCCGGCACCGGCAAGTTCGGCGTCGCGTTCTACAAGACCGACTCGGACGCCGCTCACCCCGGCAACCGCTTCAACGCCGAGTGGGTCGACGTGGCGGCCAACGCCAACGGCAAGATCAACCTGTTCGCCTCGATCACCAAGGGTGACTTCGAAGACGGCAAGAGCGGCGGCGGCCTGACCCTGCGCCACGACCAGACCGACCTGTTCGGCATGACCGGCCTGAACAACGTGCTGTTCGTGCAAGCCACGCAAGGCTCGGCCGCGCTGAACATGAACTTCGGCGACCTGACCGCCGGCTCCAAGGCCAAGGCCTGGCGCATTGTTGAAAGCGTGAACTGGCAGCGTGGCCCGTTCGGCGGCCAGGCGATGCTGCTGGGCGCCAGCGAAACCGACGGCGCCGGCGTGCGCACCACGTCGGCATCGGCCGGCGGCCGCATCTCTTACGCCTTCACGAAGAACTTCAAGCTGGTCACCGAAGCAGGCTACTCGCAGTACAAGACCGAAGGTTCGCCCACCGCGAAGCTGGCCAAGCTGACGATCGCCCCGACGCTGGCCACCGGCCCCGAGTTCTGGAGCCGCCCCGAGTTCCGCCTGTACGTCACCACCGCCAAGTGGAACGCACCGGCCGGCAACGTGACAGGC
>NZ_JBFUGE010001077.1:0-1288 GCF_056403075.1 Ideonella sp. P3_A4
GCTCGGACGTCAAACCCGGCACGCTGGCGCACGAGATCTACGGCCCGGTCGTCACCGAGCGCCACCGCCACCGCTTCGAGGCCAACGAGCGTTACCTTGACCGCCTGCAGCAGGCCGGCCTGGTTATCTCGGCCATCACCCAGCGCGAAAAGCTGACCGAGATGGTCGAGCTGCCGCGCGACACCCACCCCTGGTTYGTCGGCGTGCAGTTCCACCCGGARTTCAAGTCSACSCCSTGGGRYGGCCACCCGCTGTTCATCAGCTACATCAAGGCCGCGCTGGCCCACCAGGCCGCGCGCAGCAACCAGAAGGCCGCGGCTTAAAGCCCGCGGAGGACCCCATGAAACTGTGTGGCTTTGACGTCGGCCTCGACAAGCCGTTCTTCCTGATCGCCGGCCCCTGCGTGGTCGAAAGCGAACAGCTGCAGATGGACGTGGCCGGACGGCTGAAGGAAATGACCGCCAAGCTGGGCATCCCCTTCATCTTCAAGTCGAGCTACGACAAGGCCAACCGCTCCAGCGGCACCTCGTTCCGCGGCCCCGGCATGGAACGCGGTCTGGAGATCCTGGCCAAGGTCAAGCGCGAGCTGAACGTGCCGGTGCTGACCGACGTGCACAGCGAGGCCGAGATCACCGAGGTGGCCAAGATCGTCGACGTGCTGCAGACCCCCGCCTTCCTGTGCCGCCAGACCGATTTCATCCACGCTGTCGCCAAGAGCGGCAAGCCGGTGAACATCAAGAAGGGCCAGTTCCTCGCCCCCGGCGACATGAAGAACGTGATCGACAAGGCCCGTGCTGCTGCGCGCGAAGCCGGCCTGGAAGCCGACTCCTTCATGGCCTGTGAACGCGGTGCGAGCTTCGGCTACAACAACCTCGTCTCCGACATGCGCAGCCTCGCGATCATGCGCGAGACCGGCGCGCCCGTCGTCTTCGACGTGACCCACAGCGTGCAGCTGCCGGGCGGCCAGGGCACCAGCTCCGGTGGCCAGCGCGAGTTCGTGCCAGTGCTGGCGCGTGCCGGCGTGGCGGTCGGCGTGTCCGGCCTGTTCATGGAAACGCACCCGGACCCGGCCAATGCCTTGTCCGACGGCCCGAACGCCGTGCCGCTGAAGCACATGGCTGCGCTGCTGGAGCAACTGGTTGCGCTGGACCGCGTGATCAAGTCGAAGCCACTGCTTGAAAACGACTTCAGCTGCTGAAGGCGTTTCGGCCAACATGATTACGTTCACTGGCTTTGGCCAGAACGATTTTTCCTGCTGAAGGAACTGCACCGATGGCCTACGGCTACC
>NZ_JBFUGE010001078.1:0-1287 GCF_056403075.1 Ideonella sp. P3_A4
ACGCCCAAGGTGCACCGCGTCGTCGCCGCGGTCGACTGCGGCATGACGGTCAACCCGCAGACGATCGCCCGCCAGATCGAGGGCGCCATCGTCTACGGTCTCTCGGCCGCGCTGTACGGCAAGATCAGCTTCAAGGACGGCCGCGTCGAGCAGGGTAACTTCCACCAGTACCCGGTACTGCGGATGAACGAGATGCCCAAGGTCGAGGTGCATATCCTGCCCAGCACCGAGGGGCCGGGCGGCATCGGCGAGCCGGGCACGCCGCCGATCGCGCCGGCGGTGACCAATGCGATCTTTGCCGCCACCGGCAAGCGCATCCGCACGTTGCCGATCGATACCACGCTGTTGAAGAAGGCGTGATCGCTGTCCCGGCGGTGCGCTGCCGGGTCGGTATGCTGGTCGCCATGCGATTGACGTGGCTGCATGGCGACATGCCCTTCCCCCCCACGGCCCAGGCGCTCGGCCCCGAGACCGATGCGCCGGGGCTGCTGGCGGCCGGCGGCGATCTCAACCCTGCCCGCCTGGTCGACGCCTACCGCCACGGCATCTTCCCCTGGTACGGCGAGGGCCAGCCCCTGCTGTGGTGGACCACCGACCCGCGCATGGTGCTGCCGGTGGCCGAGTTCAAGCTCTCGCGCTCGCTGCGCAAGACCCTGCAGCGCTTCCAGCGGACGCCCGGCTGCGAGTTTCGCTTCGATGGCGACACGCCGGCCGTCATCGCGGCCTGCGCCGGCGCGCCGCGCGAGGGGCAGGACGGCACCTGGATCGTGCCCGAGATGGCCGCGGCCTACACCCGCCTCGCCCAGGTCGGCGTGGTGCATAGCGTCGAAACCTGGGTCGACGGGCAGATGGTGGGGGGCTTGTACGGCGTCAACCTCGGCCGCATGTTCTATGGCGAGTCGATGTTCGCCCGCCAAACCGATGCGTCCAAGCTGGCGCTGGCCGCGCTGGTCGCGTTTTGCCGTGCCAAAGGCATCGCACTGATCGATTGCCAGCAGCAGACCCGCCACCTGGCCAGCCTGGGCGCCCGACCAATTTCACGCGCAGCCTTCGAAGCGCATTTGCAGGTGGCCACCGCCGAGCCGGCACCCCGACACTGGGCCTATGATTCAGCCTGTTGGGCGCAATTTCGGCTCATGTCCGACGGGCCCGCTGCCGATAACCCTCCGTGACCCATCCGAAAGAGCTTCCGTTCGCGTCGCTCCAGTTCTACGCGACGGCACCCTATCCGTGCAGTTATCTGCCGGACCGGATGGCACGCTCCCAGGTCGCCACGCCGGGCCACCT
>NZ_JBFUGE010001079.1:0-1285 GCF_056403075.1 Ideonella sp. P3_A4
GGTCCGTCTGCCTTGCAAGGCAAACTCACCACGGTTGGTGCATCTCCGGTGCCTAACCCCTCCGTCAAGGGGACCTGCCTGCGGCAGGCCCCTTACGTCGAACGTTAGACCTCATGAGTACCCCCGCTGAGCGTCGTGCAGCGAACGACAAACGCGTCGCAGACGACATCCGTGAGTACGGATGCCATGTGATCAGTGTTTTTGACACCGAAGAGAAGCAGCCAACGTTCTCCTATTCGGTTGGCATTCAGGAAATGACCGGCGCCCCAGAAGCCATCGTCATCGGAGTGCGGCCGAACTTGGGGCACTTCCTGGTCAATGAATACAACCAACAAGTTCGAGCCGGTGCCAAGTTCGAACGCGGTGTGCTGTACTCAGGCTTCTTGGAAGGCTTCTCGATCTACATCGAACCCGTCAAGCCAAGTCGACTGCACGACTACACGCTTGGCTGCAATCGCTATTACAAGGGAAGGCCCTTCTCCACAGTCCAGCTAATTTATCCAACCACTACTGGTGTGTGGCCGTGGCAGGCAAGTGCTTCACAATGGTTCAAAAACAATCAGGTCATGCTCGGCCGTCAGCGGCCAAACCGGCCGTGAGGTCTAACCCCTCCGTCAAGGGGACTGGCCTGCGGCCAGCCCCTTACGTCGAACGTTAGACCTCAACGCTGCGCCTCGGCGAATGTCTGTGTGCCTGTGTAATGTGGAACGCTAAGCAAGGAGGATCCGCACTATGCGAACTACGCAAGGGGGAACGCAAAAGTGGTGTCCAGTCTGCAAGACAGTCCGTGTCTGTGCGGCAAGAAATCCGTCCTCCCTTGGGTATCAATCGGGGCAACGCTGGTATCAGACTGAACACTCGGACATTCAGTGGTTTAGGCGCGGTCTCATTTGTCAGCATTGTCAAAACGAATGGCTGTCAGCTGAAGTTCCAGAAGCATTTCTTGATGAACTGGTTCAGTTGCGAAACGCCTTGCGCGACATCAAGACCAACGCCGAACAGTACACAAAGGAATCCAGTAAGGCGGCCAAGTCACTGGGCAAGCTTAGTGAATCGCTGAGTGTCTTGCGCGCACTGAGCATCTACAAGGAGCAAGGGTGAGGCCTAACCCCTCCGTCAAGGGGACAGCCACAAGCGGGCTTCGCCCACTTGCGGCTGCCCCTTACGTCGAACGTTAGACCGCAAGAAGTGCCCAAATGCGCGTCATTCAATCACCCCAAGTCCTAGACATTCAGCCGAGCGAACGATCCGTCTTCTTGGCCGGGTCAATAGACATGGGTGGCAC
>NZ_JBFUGE010001080.1:0-1284 GCF_056403075.1 Ideonella sp. P3_A4
GAGTGACATGAGTGACATCACGATGATCACCGACTACACCAATGCAGCCCAGAACACGTTCGTCAAGAACCTGGCGGCCCACTACCTGCCAGAGCTGAAGGTCAACGAAGACCGTTGCGGCTACGCCTGCTCGGACCACGCCTCGTGGACCAACAAGGGCTATGTCGCGTCGTTCCCGTTCGAAGCGCCGCTGGCCAATGACAACAAGAACATCCACACCAGCAACGACACGATCGCGAAGTCGGGCAACAACGCCAACCACGCGCTGAAGTTCGCCAAGCTGGCGCTGGCCTACCTGGTGGAGCTGGGCAGCGACGGCAAGTAGGGGCTTGAGGCCCCGGAGGACCCTGGCGCGCGCGGCGCGAGGGTCWGAATCTTGGGCACCGGCAACCCCGGTGCCTTTTTCTTTGGTCCCTCCGCGCCGGCGTTCTGTGGCGGTCCACCGACGGTGTGCAACAGAGCGTCAATAACGATGTAGTTCGAGCGACTTGGGGATATCCGCCAACGGCAAACCCAGTAATGTCGCCGCAGCCTTCTGCGGGACCGATCGCAAGGCGCACCCGGCCCCTTTGACTGACCTATCCAGTGACAAGGAGACACGAATGAAACTACRCCGCGCAGCCCTGGTGTCCAGCACCTTGGCGACMTGTYTTGTTGCATCCGCYCARGCCGGCCCGATGGTCTGGGCYTCGATGGGYGAAGAYKCCTACCGCYTGTTGCGCCRCKCCGGCGCCGAGYTGGARCAGGTGGARCCGTTCTCGGTGGCGATCCGTGCGCCGTTGGCCGATGGCCGCATCGGCCAGCGCAACGAGTTGGTTTACCTGATGCAGGTCGATGAAGAGGCGCTATTGCCCCTGTCGAGCGAGATCCACGAGAAGCTCAATCGCTGCGGGGGCTTCATGCTCCATGCCAGCCGCGCCGAAGGCCGCGAGGCCGTGGCGCGCTTTCACGATGCGGCGACACGGGCCGCGAAGCCGTTGGTGAACTACATCATCGACAACGACGCAGAGGTCAACCCGCTGCTGCCGCAGGTGCAGGAGAGCAACATCCGCTCGACCATCGTGCACCTGTCGACCGACTACAAGAACCGCTACTACAACACCACCGGCGGCGTGTCGGCCAGCGACCAGCTGGTGCAGACCTGGAAAGCGCTGGCCGGCAACCGCACCGACGTGACGGTCAAGCAGTTCACGCACTCGTGGCCGCAGAAATCGGTGATCCTGGAGATCAAGGGCACCACCAACCCCGGCAAGATCGTCGTGATCGGTGGCCACCTCGACTCGA
>NZ_JBFUGE010001081.1:0-1282 GCF_056403075.1 Ideonella sp. P3_A4
GCACCGGCGCGTCCTTCGCCCAGTTGCTGCAAGGCGCCGTCAACGACGAGCCTGAAACCACAGACGTTGCCACGCCCAAACCGGCGTCGGACGAAGACAAGAACGGCACAGACGCCAGCGCCGAGCGCCCGGCCGAGCACGAGCGCGCCGAAGCGCACAAGCCTGCACGGGACGCGGCCGACGACGCCACGCCGCCTGCCGCGGACGTGCCGGCCGACACGCCGGCCACGCCGGGCGAACTGGCGGCATCCTTGCGCGGCGCCAGCCTGTTGGCCGCCGTGCGCGCCAAGCTGGGCGCCGAAGCCGGCGGCCGCGGCCGCCACGCCCTGGCCGCAAGCGACAAGTCGCTGCCCGGGCTGGACGACAAGGCCGTGGCCGACACCCGCAGCACCACCGCATTCGGCGCTCAGACAGCGCTCGATGCCGGCAAGGGCGGCCTGGACATCAGCGGCCTGAAGCCCACGCTGGACAACACCCCGGTGAACCTGGCCACAGCGGCCGCCGCCGATGCCGTGGCCGTTGAGGCCGGCGCCGATTTCTCTTTGCCCAGCCTGGGTGCCGCCGGTGACGCGCCGGCTGCCCCGACGCCCACACCCGAAGCCCCGCCGTCGCAGGCCACGCTGGCCCCACCGCCGGGCAGCGCCGCTTTTCCGGCTGCATTGGGCGCGCAACTGAGCACCTGGCTGAAAGACGGCGTGCAGTACGCAACGCTGGAGCTGAACCCGCAAGACATGGGCCCGATCGACGTGCGCATCGCCATGCGCGATGGCCGCGCTGAAGTGCAACTCGGCGCCGACGTGGCCGCCACCCGCGCCGCGTTGACCGAAGCGCTGCCCGAGCTGGCCGAAGCGCTGGGCGACGTCGGGCTGTCGCTTTCGGGCGGCAGCGTGTCCGACCAGACCGGCCAGCACGCCCGCCAGGGCGACCCGCAAGGCCAGCGTGCCTTTGCGCTGCCCGGTTGGCTGGCGCCTGGGCGAGCCGGCAGCGATGCCGAAGCCGCCTCCGCCGCCCGGCCGGCCCAGCGCGGGCTGATCGACCTGGTCGCCTGATCCGGCGACATGGGGCACCCGGTGGCGGGATACCGCCGACGCCTTGCAGGCCGCGCCGGGCGCCAGACGCCCGGCCCCTCGTCAGGCGTGTCCAGCCCACCGGGCTGAACACGTCCGGACTCGGCCCTCCGAGAGGGTGGCGCGGCCGCTCCGGAGCGGCCGAGCGCTGGCCGAGCGCTGGGCGAAGCGCCCAGCGATGGGACCCATCACCGCGGGCACGAGCGGGAGTGGCC
>NZ_JBFUGE010001082.1:0-1281 GCF_056403075.1 Ideonella sp. P3_A4
CCTCACGGCCATGCCCCTCGCATCCGCGTGACCCTCGCGTCGGCATGCCCACCACGCGTGCACCGGCTGCGGCACGAAATGCCTCGGCAGAAGACATGAGGGGCGACTGACTCGTTGTGACGGCTCTTGTCAGTCAACCACGGCAGTGGCTTCGACTTCGACAAGGACACCCGGTTCGAACAAGACAGACACGCCGATCAGCGAAGCTGGTGCGGGCGCTGTTTGCAGCTCGTCCGCTACACGCTCGAGCCCTGCCGCGAGGGCCGGCATGAGCTCGAGCCTCCAATCGACCACATAGATGGTCAGTCGAACGACGTCCTTGAATGTCGCGCCAGCCGCTGCCAGCGCCGTGGCCACGTTGCGGTAGGCCTGCGCGACTTGGGCGGCCAGGTCGCCCGGTCCGACGAGTTTCCCGTCCGGTCCATAGGCGACCTGCCCGGCGACGTGCACTTGCTTGGTTCCCGTCGCGATGGCCACCTGTCGGTACACCTCGGGCTTGAAGAGCCCTTCCGGGTTCATGAGCGTCACGGGCATGAAGGCTTTCTGTTGATTGCGATGCGATTCACTGTAGACAAACCACTGTCGAACCGGCTTCTACACACAGGCGACGGCGTTTCGTTGGATCTGTGCTCTTGTCCCTCGCGGCTGAAGCACCCGTTGCGCTGCTAGCATCGGCCGGCCCCTGCTTCCCRAGAGCCTTTCGCCGAATCGGCACCCCCTTTCATGCTGCGCGCCCACCTGAACGACATCCTCGTATTCATGGCCGTCGTCGACAGGGGAAGCTTCGTCGCAGGCGGTCAGGCGATGGGCTTGACGCGGTCGGCGGCCGGCAAGGCGATCAGTCGACTCGAAGAGCGGCTCGGTTCACGCCTGCTGAACCGCACGACCCGTGCCTTGAGCCTAACCGGCGAGGGGCGCACGCTCTACGAGCACGGCCTGCGAATCCTCGAAGCGGTTGATGCGGCCGAAGAGAGCGTTGCCGGCTCTGGCGGCGTGCCCAGAGGTGTTCTGCGGATCACATTGCCCGACGCCTTCGGTCGCCACGTCGCACTGCCGGTGCTGAAGAAGTACCTCGATGCATGGCCGGAGGTTCAGGTCGAAGTCAACCTCACCGATCGCCTGGCCGACCTTGTCGAGGAAGGGTTCGACCTGGCGCTGCGCATCGGCGGCGCCGACCTGGACGCCGGGCTGGTCTCGCGCGTCGTGGCAAGCTACAAAGTGTCGATCTGCGCCTCACCGGCCTACCTCGACCAACGCGGAACACCCGCGACCGTTGGCGAT
>NZ_JBFUGE010001083.1:0-1281 GCF_056403075.1 Ideonella sp. P3_A4
CGCAAACTCGGTGCGGCCGACCGGCTTTTGCATCACCGCCGCGGCGCCGAGCGACAGGCCCACCTCGTGGTCGGCGGCCACCGAGACAACGACGACCGGGATGTCCGTCCAGGTCGGCAGCTCCTTGATGCGGGCGAGAAAGTCCCAGCCGTCCATGCCTGGCAACAGGATGTCCAGYGTGATCAGGTCCGGCGTGCATTCGGTCACCAGGGCCAGGGCCGCTTCGGCCGACGCGGCGTGGCGCACCCTGAAGCCGACGGCTTCCAGCTGGATTCGCATCAGCCCTGCGGCCTTGGCGTCGTCTTCGACCACCAGCGCCAAGGGGCGGCTGAAGACGTCGGTCAACGGCGTTTCGAGGTTAGGGTCTGGCGCCGCCTCGACGCTGCGCCAGGGCAGCCAGACGCTGAAGCAACTGCCCATGCGCGGGCTGCTGGTCACGGCCACCGTGCCGCCGTGCATCTGCGCCAGCCGCGCCACCGTCACCAGGCCCAGTCCAGTGCCCTCGGTCGGGCGAGCCAGTTCGTTCTTGATCTGCATGAACGGTTTGAACAGATGTTCGAGGTCGTCGGCTGAAATGCCGATCCCGCTGTCGGACACACTGATTTCGACGAAGCGCTGGAACTCGTTGTCCGGCAGCGGCAAGCGCCTGCCCGAGGCAAACCCCGGCAAGCCGGTGGCCGCCTGGTGCCGATTGACCAGGCGCGCTTGAAGCGTGACACGACCCTGCGGCGGTGTGAACTTCACCGCGTTCGACAGCAGGTTGTAGGCAATTTGCTTCAGGCGCCGGCGATCGACCCGCAGCGGGTCTGGCCGCCCCGTGGCAACGACCGCCAGCTGAATGTGGCGAGCATTCGCCCGCTCGCGCACGATCTCCAGCGCGTCAGCGAGCACGTGGTCCAGCTCGACCGGTTCGAGGTCGAGCTCGGCCTTGCCAGCTTCGATCTTGGACAGGTCGAGGATGTCGTTGATCAGCGCCAGCAGGTGCTTGCCGCTGTCGCAGATGTGGCCGGCGAACTCGTGCTGGCGCGGCATCAGCGGGCCGGCAATGCCGTCCCTGAGGATCTCGGAGAAGCCGATGATCGCGTTCAGCGGTGTGCGCAGCTCGTGCGACATCGTCGAGAGGAATTCGGTCTTGGCCTGGTTCGCACTGGCCAGTTCGCGGTTGGTCTGCGCAATTTCGAGCTGGCTGGTCAGAAGCTCGGCATTGGCGGCTGTCAGCGCCTGGTTCTTCTGTTCCAAGACCTGCAGCAGCCAGGCCCGGCTCTCGGCCAGTGCGCGGGC
>NZ_JBFUGE010001084.1:0-1281 GCF_056403075.1 Ideonella sp. P3_A4
GCTGAGCAGCGCGTGGCCGCATCGTGGACGAGTTCGACTCCGACCTGTGGCTGGTCTGCCGCGTGCAGGCCCGGCTGTGCGCGGTGCCACTTGGGCGCGTGGTTGAAACCCTGCGCCCGCTGCCGATCGAGCCGATGCCAGGCAGCCCCGCCTTCGTGCTGGGGCTGGCCGTGATCCGCGGCGCGCCTTTGCCAGTCGTTGACACGGCCCGCCTGCTGGGCGCGCAGCACGAGCGCGCCGAGCGTTTCGTCGTCGTCGTGGTCGATGGCCGCCGCATCGCCCTGGCCGTGGGCAGCGTGCTCGGCGTGCGCACGGTATCGCGGGGTTCGCTGCATGCCTTGCCACCGCTGTTGCGCGACGCCGACACCGAAGTCATCGCCGCGGTCGGCAGGCTGGATGCAGAGCTGCTGCTGGTGCTGCGCAGCGCCCGACTGCTGCCAGAGCCTGTGGCAATCGCCGCGGAGCAGCTGTCATGACGGTATTGACCCGCACCGACCAGGTCGAGCGTTTTCGAGGGCTCATCGCGCGCCGCTTGGGCCTGCAGTTCGAGGACGCCCGCCTGGGCTGGCTGGGTGACGTGCTGCGGCGGCAAGTGGAGCGCGCGCGTCAAACCGACGATGGCTACCTCGATTGGCTCGAGCTCGAAGCCATGGGCACCGAGCTCGGCACGCTGGCCGAAGAACTGACAGTCCCCGAGACCTACTTCTTCCGCAACATCGACCAGTTCCGCGCATTGCAGGAGCAGGTGCTGCCCGATCGGCTCCGCGCCCGCGTCGGCCAGCGGTGCCTGCGCATCCTGTCGGCGGGTTGTGCGTCGGGTGAAGAGGCCTATTCGATCGCGATGGCCTTGCACGGACGTCTGCCCGACGCAGCTTGGACGTTGTCCATCCAGGCGGTGGACGTCAACCCGGTGATGCTCGACAAGGCACGCCGCGCCCGCTACACGGCCTGGAGCCTGCGCGAAACGCCTGCGGCCATGCAAGACCGCTGGTTCCGGCTCGAAGGGCGCGAACTGATCATCGATGACGCCATTCGAACCGCGGTGGTGTTCGAGCAGCGCAATATCCATCTGCACGACGCCGGCTTCTGGCGGCCAGGCCTGTTCGATGTGGTGTTTTGCCGCAACGTGCTGATGTACTTCACGCCGCAGGGCGCGGAAGCGGCCGTGGCGCGCATTGCCCGCTCGCTGGCCCCAGGCGGCGTGCTGTTTCTCGGGCATGCCGAAACCTTGCGCGGCCTGTCGCAGGACTTTCACCTGCGCCACACGCACGGCACCTTCTA
>NZ_JBFUGE010001085.1:0-1280 GCF_056403075.1 Ideonella sp. P3_A4
GCCGCAGTCGAACTTCAGCGTCGTGCCCAGGCCGCTGTCGCTGCCTACTTTTTCGCGCAGCACCTTGGTGGCGGCATTCAGGTCCATGGTGTCGTCCTCCGGGTTGATCGGGTTCGCCGCACTTTAGGCCGCCTGGCTGCCAGCGGTATTAGCGAAATTCCCTATTAGCCATCAGGGTGACGTTAACGTTACCCTCGCGGCCAAGATCCGAAAACCAGGAGACGCCTGCATGTCCGCTGCGCACTACGACAGCGTTTTCCGCCCCGGCCTGTTCGCCGGCCAACGCCTGTGGGTGACCGGCGGCGGCTCCGGCATCGGCCGCTGTGTGGCGCACGAGCTGGCCGCCCTCGGCGCACAAGTCCTGATCAGCGGCCGCTCGGAAGACAAGCTGCAGCGAGTGGCCGCCGAGATCACCGAAGACGGCGGCCAGTGCGAATGGCGCGCATTCGACATCCGCGACGAGGAGACTGTCAAAACCCAGGTCGCCGAAGTGGCCAAGCAAGGCCCGATCACCGGGCTGGTCAACAACGCCGGCGGCCAATTCCCTTCTCCGATGCTGGCCATCAGCAAGCGCGGTTTCGATGCGGTGGTGGCCAACAACCTGACCGGCGGCTTCCTGATGATGCGCGAGGTGTTCACGCAGAGCATGCAGCAGCACGGCGGCGCGATCGTCAACATGACAGCCGACTTCCGCAACGGCATGCCGGGCATGGCGCACTCGGGCGCGGCGCGCGCCGGCATGGCCAACCTGACGCAGACAGCCGCCTACGAATGGGCCCACGCCCATGTGCGGGTCAACGCAGTGGCGCCGGGCTGGGTTGCCAGCAGCGGCATGGACACCTACGGCGGCGCGGTGAAGGCCATGATCCCGAAGCTGCGCAACCACGTGCCGCTGCGCCGGCTGGCGACCGAGGCTGAGGTGGCCTCGGCGATCGTCTTTCTGCTGTCACCTGGCGCGTCGTTCATCACCGGAGTGACGGTGCAGATCGATGGCGGAGCTTCGCTCGGCAGCGCCATTTACCCCAGCATCGACCATGCGGGATCGCCGCCGTACAACGGCTTTCATCGGGCCCGAGCGCCGGAGGTGTTGAGGTCGTCGAACGACGCGACCGAGGGTGGTTCGGATGATTGAATGGGTTGCGACCCTTCGTCGGTGGTCAGCTGGTTGCGGTGGTGGCGGCAGCGGGACGGCGGCGCCTGCGTTCTCCGGCCCACGCTCGCGGGGCACGGTCGAGCTGCGCAAAGTGCATCCGCATCAACACCGTGGTGCCGGGCTGATG
>NZ_JBFUGE010001086.1:0-1275 GCF_056403075.1 Ideonella sp. P3_A4
GAGCAATGCAATCTGGGCAAGGGGCCCGGTGTCGTGAAGGGCGCCTTCGTCGAACTGCCGCGCTACTTCGCTGACACGGCCAAGGTGCAAGACCTCGAGTCGCGCCTGCTGACCTGCATGGAGCAGCTGCAGGGCTTCGACGCCGCGGCCATCGCCAAGACACCATTCGGCAAGGGTGAGCAGGTCAACCTCGAAGGCCTCGTGGCCTGGATCTCGGCCGAATCGCGCGGGCTGAAGTTCAACCTGCCGCAGGCCCATGCCGAAGAGCGCAAGACCTACGAGCTCGGCAAGCGCGCCTTCTTCTACCGCGGTGGCCCTTACGACTTCTCATGCGCCTCTTGCCATGGGCAACCCGGCAAACGCATTCGCCTGCAAGACCTGCCCGACCTGACCGGGAACCCCGGCAACGGCATCGGCATCGCGGCCTGGCCCGCCTACCGGGTGAGCAGCGGCGAGCTGTGGAGCATGCAGCGGCGCCTGACCGACTGCTACCGCCAGCAGCGTTTCCCGTACCCCGGCTTCGCATCGGACGTGACCGTCGCACTGGGTGTCTACATGGGCGTCAATGCCAAGGGCGCCGAGTCGATCGCGCCTGCCATCAAGCGCTGAAGGAAGCACGATGAATACCAGGAAGTTGATCGTTCTTTCCGCCACTGGCGCGCTCGTCGTCGGGTGCGCTTCGATGGCGCCGGCGCCTGACTACGACGCGCTGATGGCGCAGATGATGAGCGGCTCGTTCCGCGACGAGGGCATCGCCAAGGTCGATCGTCTACAGCAAGACGAAGCCAACGCCGCCTGCTCGAAGGCGCAAGGTGCGAACCTGCCCGACAGCGTGGCCAACCCGATCCAGCAGGCGGCGCTGAAAAGCGTGCGCATGCCGGCCGACGGCGTGTTCATCGGCGATTGGCGCGAAGGCGAAAAGCTGGCGCAGAACGGCCGTGGCATGACCTGGACCGACAAGTCGGCCACCTCCAGTGCCAACGGCGGCAACTGCTACAACTGCCACCAGATCACCAAGACCGAGATCTCGTTCGGCACCATCGGCCCCAGCCTCTACAACTACGGCAAGCTGCGCGGCGTGACTGACCCGCAGAGCGCCGAGGCCAAGCCCATCGTCGAATACACCTGGGCGAAGCTGTGGAACGCGAAGGCCTACAACGCCTGCTCAGGCATGCCGCGCTTTGGCCACGCCGGCTTGCTGGATGAGACCCAGCTGAAGCACCTGATGGCGCTGATCCTCGACCCGAAGTCGCCGGTCAACCAGTAACCCATGAA
>NZ_JBFUGE010001087.1:0-1273 GCF_056403075.1 Ideonella sp. P3_A4
CGCCCCCCTGCATGCCCCAGTGTAGGATGCCCGCCGAATCATTTTCTTACCGGAGAAACCCATGTCTGTTGCCGCACGCCTGGCAGAACTCGGCATCGAGCTGCCGCCGGTGGCCATCCCCGCCGCCGCCTATGTTCCTTTTGTCCAGACGGGCAACCTCGTGTTCATCTCCGGCCACATTGCCAAGAAAGACGGCAAGCCGCACGTCGGCCAGCTGGGCCTGACGATGGGCACCGATGAAGGCAAGGCCGCCGCCCGCGCGATCGCGATCGAGCTGATGGGCACGCTGAAGGCGGCCTGCGGCGGCGACCTGGAGCGCGTGGCCCGCATCGTCAAGGTGATGAGCCTGGTCAACTCCGCCCCGACCTTCACCGAGCAGCACCTGGTGACGAACGGCTGCTCCGAACTCATCGGTGAGGTGTTCGGCCCGCAGGTCGGCGCCCACGCGCGCAGCGCCTTTGGCGTGGCGCAGATCCCGCTCGGCGCTTGCGTCGAGATCGAGCTGATTGCTGAACTGAAGTCTTAAGGACGTCGACCATGGATGGCTTGCTCGGCCGCCCGGCCACGGTGTTGGCGCTGATTGCGCTGCTGTGCTTCGGCTCGGTGGGCCTGGCGCTGGTGTCGCAATATCAGTTCGACATGCAGCCCTGCCCGTGGTGCACGTTTCAGCGGCTGATCTTCCTGGTGATCGGCTCCTTCGCGCTGCTGGGCTTGCTGCTCCGGTCGAGCGGCATTCGCCGCGTGATCGCGCTGGGCGGGCTGATGCTCGCGGTGTGCGGCATGGCCAGCGCGCTGTGGCAATACTTCGTCGCGGCCAAGAGCGACAGCTGCAACCTGACGCTGGCCGACCGCATCATGCAGTCTTTGGGCCTGTACGACCACGCACCCCAGGTCTTTGCGCCCATGGCCTCTTGCGCCGAGGCCTCGGTCACGCTGATGGGTATTCCCTACGCGTTCTGGAGCCTGTTCGTCTTCTTGCTGATTGCGCTTGGTTGCGTGCAGGTGATGCGCGTCACGCGCGTCTGACCCGCTCTTCGACCTGACATGAAACGGGGCGGCTCGTGGGCCGCCCCGTTGTCATTTGAGGCCTGAACAGGCCCTAACCGTTCGCGCGCGGCTCACCGTACTGGTTGACAGTCACGGTGCGGCCCGGCGGGCGTTCCATCTGCACGTGGTGCTCGGCACCACGGAAGGTGTAGATCACGTCCCAATAATCCGGCCGCTCATCGCCCCGGACGGTCGCGCAACGCTGGACCCGGGCGGTGTTCGGACG
>NZ_JBFUGE010001088.1:0-1267 GCF_056403075.1 Ideonella sp. P3_A4
GTGTCGCCCTGGCTGCCTTGGTGGCCACGGTGATCGCGATGGCCATGTGGGCGAGCCAGGGCGACTGGCGCGTGCTGTACGCCGGCCTGCCTGACAAGGAAGCCGGCGCCATCGTCGCCGAGCTCGGCGCGATGAACGTGCCCTACAGATATACGGACGGCGGCGGCGCGATCAAGGTCCCGGCCGATCGCTTGTACGACGCCAAGATGAAGCTGGCCGCCAAGGGCATGCCCAAGGCTTCGGTCGTCGGCAACGAACTGCTCGATGTCAGCCGCTTCGGCCAGACCGACCGCCAGGAGCGCGCCAACATGCAGCGCGCGCTGGAAGGCGAACTGGTGCGCACGATCAGCAAGCTCGAAGGCGTCGAAGACGCCCGCGTGCACCTGGCGCTGCCGAACCAGAACGGTTTCTTCCGCGAGCAACAACGAGCCAGCGCCAGCGTGATGCTGACGCTGCACCCCGGCTTCAAGCTCGACCGTGCCCAGGCCGCCGGCATCGTGCACCTGGTGTCGTCCAGCGTGCCCGAGCTGAACCCCAAGTCGGTCAGCGTGCTCGACCAGCGCGGCGCGTTGATCTCCGGCCCCGAAGAAGACAACGGCAAGTCGCTCAACGAGCAGCAGCTGCAGTATGTGGCCCAGGTCGAGAAGGGCTACCTGACCCGTGTGACGGAACTGCTGGAGCCGGTGGTTGGCCGCGACAACCTGCGCGCTACCGTGACCGCCGACGTCGATTTCACGCAGGTCGAGTCGACCAGCGAACAGTTCCGCCCGAACCAGGGCAACGAACCCGCAGCGGTTCGCAGCCAGTCGACCAACGAAGCCAACAACGCCGGCAGCGTGACGCCGTCCGGCGTGCCGGGCGCCACCAGCAACCAGCCGCCGACGCCGGCCACCGCGCCGATCAACGGCAGCGCTGCCCCGCTGCAAGCGGCCAACGGCAACAGCCAGACCGGTGGCTCGGGCCGTCGCGAGGCCACCACCAACTACGAGGTCGACAAGACGGTGCAGATGAAGCGCAACGCGGTCGGCGTTGTCAAGCGCTTGAACGCTGCCGTCGTGGTCAATCACCGCAGCAAGACCGACGCCAAGGGCAAGACGACGACGACCCCGTTGAGCGCCGAGGAACTCGAAAAACTGACCGCGCTGGTGCAGGAAGCAGTAGGCTTCAGCAAGGAACGCGGTGACTCGGTGCGTGTCATCAATGCCCCGTTCCAGACCGAGGTGGCCGAGAAGGTGGACGAACTGCCGTTCTGGAAGCAGCCCTGGGT
>NZ_JBFUGE010001089.1:0-1253 GCF_056403075.1 Ideonella sp. P3_A4
GCACTGCCGTAAGGCAATCCGGAATGAACCCCAACGCCTGCAAACACCTCCGGATAAGTCTCCCCGAGGACCACGGCCATCGCTGCGCCAGCCGAGAGCCCTGCGACAAAGACACGGCGCGGGTCTGCGCCGTGACGTGACACGATCTCGCGGACCATGCCGGCAATCAGCGAAGGTTCGCCCGCGTCACGCGCCTGGTCCTGCGTCTTGAACCAGTTCCAGCACTTCGACGAATTCGCGTGCGTGGCCTGCTCGGGATAGGCCACCAGAAAGCCTTGTTCTTCGGCCAGGCGATTCATCTGCGTGCCCGCGGCGAAGTCATCGGCCGACTGGGTGCAGCCGTGCAGCATCACCACCAACGGCGGCGGTGTGTCCGCAATCCTGGCAGGCACGTACAGCTTGTAAGACCGGGCACCGGCGTGATTGCTGAAGTCGTACCTTTCGAAGGTCCCGAATGCTTGCGTGTGACGCTCGAACGGCCTGCGCTCGAATTCGCAGTCACCGTCTTCCTCATCCACGCTGACAACGCGCGCCGAGACGTCGATGAAGGAATCGCTCGCGGCGGAAGGCTTGGCAGCCGAAGGCCTGCCCGAGGCCAGCGCGCGCCGAATCGTCTCCATCACGCTTTGCATCGGGCCCGATGTGGTGTCCAGCCCGGCAGACTTGAACGCGCGTTGAATCGTCTCGTCGATGTCAACGGCGTCGAAGGCGGGCGCGCGTGGGTTGAAAGGGTTGGTCATGAAGGTCCTTCTGTGGGTTGAAGTGGATCAATGGATGCGGTCGGACAGGGCCCGCCGCACAGCGGGGCTCGCCTGGAAGGCGCCCAGCACCGTCACGGACTCGATGGCGGCGCGCGCAAGCTCTGGGGTGACGTCGTCTGCGATGCGAGCAAGGCCCACAACCTGCACCTGCAGGCGTTGCCCAGCGGCGACCACTCGCTCCAGGTCTTCACGGCTGTAGTGCTGCAGGCCGACCGTGAGGGTTCTGCGCGCCACGGTCTGTTTCACCGCGTCGGCATGCAGCGCGAGCTGATTTCGAAGTGCGGTCCGGATGAGGTCCGAGCGGTTGGAATRGAACCCTTCCTGCACCAGAAGATCGACGTGGCCGAGATCGACCACACCGACATTCACTGTCATCTTCTCGGTCTCGCCAGCCCGTTGCTTTGGTTGAAGTTCGCCGTTCTTGTGGTCACTCATGCCATCCACCTGGATTCCATTTGGAATCCAATTGGAGCATATTCAGGACACTCCGCG
>NZ_JBFUGE010001090.1:0-1252 GCF_056403075.1 Ideonella sp. P3_A4
GCATCACCAAGCCCGAACGCAGGAGGCCTTCGGTGGTGTCCAGCAGCACGCGGTGCGGTTCGAGCGGCCGCCAGTCGTCGCCGCACCAGGCGTGCCAGTGCAGGCGTGGCGTGGGCCGGCCAAGCGCTTCGCGTGCGGCCTCGCTGCGCAGACGGAACAGCAGGCTCAAGGAGCCTTCCGCAGCCGGGCCGTCCAGGCCGATGTAGAGCTGGCCCGCGCCGTGCCAGCGCTGCACCACATACACCGGGCAGGTCTGCGGCATGCGGCGCAGCGGCTGCAGGCCAAAGGGCGTGATGTGCAGCAGCTCGCCATGCCGGGCCCGCGATGCATCGGGCCGCGGCGTGAGGCGCTGGCGCGAGCGGTAGTCGACGGTCATCGATTCCAGCACCGGCGTGTAGGGCGCCAGCGGCAGCGGCCGGCCCCGCTCGGGCTTGAGCCGGCTGTTGTGGGTCAGCGTCTCGGCCATCAGGCGCGGGTAGAGCGCATGGCCGAAGGCGTCGGGCGGGCCCGCCAGCTGCAGGCGGAAGAAGCCCTGCCGGCTGCCGAGACCGAACTCCGGTGCCTGCGCGATCGTGCCGGGTGGCGCTGGCGGCAGCAACACCGGGTGGTGCAGGCGAAGCAGTTCTGCGCCGTCCACATCCATGTGCTGCACCACCTCGCCACGGGGGGGGAACAGCGGCAGCGTGGGGCCGTTGGCTTCCTGCCAGCGCCCGTCAGACAGCAGCGACAGCAGCACCTGGAAGTCAGGCTCGGACCAACCGTCGCCCGGATAGTCGGCGTAGTGATCGACCAGGCCGCGTGGGGGCAGGCCGCTCCACTGCAGGTTCAGCTGCAGGTGCTCCAGCGGCTTGCTGGCCAGCTCGGCATGGGTGAACACGAGATACGAGCTGCTGTCCGGCAAGGGGCCCAGCGGCATGAAAGGCTTGCTGGGGTCGAGCCGGCCCAGCTGGTTGTGCACCTGCAGGCAGCGCGCGCCTTGCACATTGACCGTTAGTTCCGCTGCTTCGAGCCGCAGCTGTTGCAGCAGGCTGCTGACGAACAGGCGGCTGCGGTTGTGCACACGCAGTTGCAGCACCGGCAAGGCGGGCCAGCCGGGGCCGTGCAGCGGCTCGCTGGCCGCCACGATCGCGGGCTGGTCGGCCGACAAGCTCATGCTGATCGCGAGGCCGCTGATGGCATCCGGGCCGTTGTCAACCCGGCTCGCGAAGGCTTCGCCGAGGTCCAGCCAGCCGTCGGCCACCGACAGCAGCAC
>NZ_JBFUGE010001091.1:0-1250 GCF_056403075.1 Ideonella sp. P3_A4
GGCACCGTGCAATGCAGGTCGTCGCCGTCGCGCTCGAAGATCTCGTGCTGCTTGATCCGGATCTCGATGTACAGGTCACCCGCCGGGCCACCGTTGGTGCCCGGCTCGCCGTTGCCGGCCGAGCGGATGCGCATGCCTTCGTTGATGCCGGCGGGGATCTTCACCTCCAGCGTCTTCTGCTTCTTGATCTTGCCCGCGCCTTCGCACACCGTGCAGGGCTCGGGAATGATCTTGCCGGTGCCGTGGCAGTGCGGGCAGGTCTGCTGGATGCTGAAGAAGCCCTGGCGCATGTGCACCGTGCCGGCGCCATTGCAGGTGCCGCAGGTCTTGGCCTTGGTGCCGGGCTTGGCGCCGGTGCCGCTGCAGGTTTCGCAGTGTTCCCAGCTGGGGATGCGGATCTGGCTGTCCTTGCCAAGCGCCGCTTCTTCGAGCGTGATCTCCATCGCGTACGACAGGTCGTTGCCGCGGTAGACCTTCTGGCCACCACCGCCGCCGCCGCGCCGAGCACCGCCGCCCTGGCCGCCGAAGATGTCGCCAAAGATGTCGCCAAAGGCCTCGGCGAAACCGCCGAAGCCTTCCTGCCCTGGGCCGCCGCGGAAGCCACCGGCGTTCGGGTCGACGCCCGCGTGGCCGTACTGGTCGTAGGCCGCGCGCTTTTGGCCGTCGGAAAGCATCTCGTAGGCCTCTTTGGCCTCTTTGAATTTCTCTTCGGCTGCCTTGGCATCGTCACCCTGGTTGCGGTCAGGGTGGTGCTTCATGGCCAGCTTGCGGTAGGCCTTCTTGATGTCGTCGTCCGAGGCGTTCTTTGCGACGCCCAGGATTTCGTAATAGTCACGCTTCGCCATGAAAGGTCTCAGGTCGTTCCAAACGCAAACCGCCGCGTTGAGCGGCAGGCTTGCGGCCTGCCGTTCGAACGCGGCGAGATAGGACGTCAGGCCGCAAGGCCTGACGGCTTATCACTTCTTGACTTCCTTGAACTCCGCGTCGACCACGTTGTCGTCGTCGGCCGGCTTGGCCTGGGCTTGCGCGTGCTCGGCATGCTCGCCGCCGCCACCACCCGCCGCAGCACCTGCCGCGGCCTGGGCCGCTTGCTGGTCGGCGTACATCTTCTCGCCCAGCTTCTGGCTGGCGGTCATCAGGGCTTCGGTCTTGGCGTCGATCGTGGCCTTGTCGTCGCTCTTCAGCGCTTCCTCAGCGTCCTTCAGAGCGGCCTCGATCTTTTCCTTCTCGCCGGCGTCCAGCTTCTCGCC
>NZ_JBFUGE010001092.1:0-1250 GCF_056403075.1 Ideonella sp. P3_A4
GGATCACGAAGCAGATGATCGACCACACCGGCTGCTCGTCGACGGGCTTCATCACCGGCGAACGCTGCAGCTTGGCGAAGTCTTCGCGCGGGCCGAGCGAGACCCAGCCGATCGGCACGCCGGCGCGGTAGCCGATCAGGCCGACCGGCTGGCCGGCGTCGACCAGGGCCTTGAATTCGGCGCGGTTGGCTTCGGCGCGGCTAGTTCCCGCTGGCAGCGGCGCCGGTTCGCCGCTGCGGCGGTAGTACATGCACCAGCAGCCACGCGCGACCGAACAGCCCTTGGCCGCGAAGATGGCTTCGAGGTCGGGCCAGCGCTCGGGCGTCAGCGGGTGGATGTCGAGCTTCACGGGATGTCGACAGGCAGTTCGCGCCGTTCGGCGGCGCTGCGCCGGCCCAGGTCCAGCAGTTGCATCACCGCCAGCGTCTCGCGTGGCGGTACCGGGTTTGGCGCCTCGGCGCGCAGTGCGGCGCAGACGGCGCTGTAGTAGTCGGGGTAGCGGCCGTTACGGGTCGGCAACGGGCGGCTTTCGAGCACATCGCCGGGTTCTTCGGCGCGCCACAGCGCCAGCTCACCGACCTGCGGGTCTGCACCCCAATCGGCCAGGTGGGCGGGGTCGGGCTGATGGCCAGCCTTCAGCATGTCTTCCTGGCAGTCCAAGCCCCATTTACGGTAGCCGCCGCGGGTGCCGTGGAGCACGAAGCGCGCGCCGGTGTGGGCCGCCAGCGCGCTGGCGTGCAGCGTCACGCGCAACCCGTCGACATAACGCAGCTGGGCGTGGAACCAGTCGTCGGCCACGGCGCCGTCGCGCACCGAGGCGATGTCGGCGTAGACGGTCTCAGGCGTGCCGAACAGCTGCAGTGCCTGGTCTATCAGGTGTGGGCCGAGGTCGTTCCACAGCCCGCCACCGGCGTCGACCGATTCCCGCCAGCGCTCGCGCACCTGGCCGCGGAAGCGGTCGAAGTGCAGCTCGGCATGGACGATCCGGCCCAGCTGGCCGCTGGCCAACAGCTCGCGCACGGTCAGGAAGTCGCCGTCCCAGCGCCGGTTGTGGAACACGCTGAGCATCAGGCCGCGCTGTTCGGCCTCTCGCACCAGTTCTTCAGCCTGGTTGGTGGTCAGCGCGAAGGGTTTGTCGACCACGACCGCCTTGCCGGCGCGCAGGGCGGCCAGCGCCAGTGGATGGTGGCTGTCGTTCGGCGTGGCGATCACCACCAGCTCGATGTCGTCGCGCCGCAACAGCGCAGCGG
>NZ_JBFUGE010001093.1:0-1245 GCF_056403075.1 Ideonella sp. P3_A4
GCCTTGGCCTATGCCCACGGCAAAGGCGTGGTGCACTGCGACATCAAACCCGCCAACATCTTCATGGTCGGCCGGCGCCAACCCAAGGTGCTGGACTTCGGCATCGCCCGCGTCGCCCACCGCGAAACGCCGTCGGTCGAAGGTCCGGTCGCAGGTTCGCCCTACTATCTGGCGCCTGAGCAACTGCGCGCCGAAGCGGTCGATCGCCGCTGCGATGTCTATTCGCTCGGTGTTGTGTTGTTCGAGTTGTTGACTGGTCAACGCCCTTTCACGGGCCAGACCATCGACGACATCAACCACGCCGTGCTGAACGCGCCGACGCCGCTTGCCCGCCAGGTCAACTCGAAAGTGCCGGCTTCGCTGTCGGCCATCGTCGCGCGCGCGATGTCGCGCAGCCCGAGCGATCGTTATCCGTCGGCACGTCACTTGTCGATGGAGCTGCGCCACTGGCTGGAACAGCCCGAGGCTCGGGCCCTGATCGAAAGCCCCGAGTCTGTGCGCCGGCGTCGCCTGACACTGATTGCCCTTGGCGTAGGCGCCGCGGCTATCGCTGCAGTGCTGCAAGCTTGGCAACCGTGGGCGAGCGATACGACGCACACGAATGAGGTGCCGGTTGTCTCCGCGCCGGCGCCCATTTCCACCCCTGCCCCGCTGCCTGACACCGCTGCATCAGCTGCCGCAGCAGTAGTTGACGCCGCCTCAGCGGCAGTGGAAGTGCCGACCGATGTGGCCGCACCGGTCGTCGAGGAAGCTCCGAAGCCCAAGCCCGCCACGGCGAACGCCAAGGATCGCAAGCAGCGCCCGGCGGTGACCGCGCCGGTGGCCGTCGAGCCCGAACCGGTGGTTCCGTTGCCGCCGGGCACCATCCAACTGGCGATCAGCCCCTGGGGACAAATCGAGGTGGACGGCAACTTTGTCGGCCTCGCGCCACCGCTGAATCGGCTCAGTTTGCCGGGCGGCACACACACGATCACAATTCGAAACGGCGACTTTCCGCCGCTGGTGCGGCAGGTCACTGTCTCTGCCGATCAACCGGTGGTCATCAAGCACCGTTTCGAACAATGACCGTTCCCCATCGATTCGCCGCCCTCATCTCGACCAGTTTGCTGGTCTTGCTGACTGGCTGTGTCGCGCCCAGCCCAAAAGTCGATGATGGCGCGGAGCGCAACCTGCAACTCGGCCTGCGCGCCTACGATGAAGGCCAATACGCCGACTCCGAACGCGCGCTGAACGAGGCCTTGCGCC
>NZ_JBFUGE010001094.1:0-1241 GCF_056403075.1 Ideonella sp. P3_A4
GCACAGCGCAATCCATCGCCCAACTTGAATGGCCAAAAGTGTTGTCATCATTTGCGACAGGCGTCGCATGGCAGTCCAGACGGCTGGTCTGGCTGGCCTGGCGGGGGCCTCGACGGCCTTCTCGCACCAGGGCCGAAACCCAGCAACAAGTCAACAGCCGATTGCAGCGCAGCCTCGCGGCTGAGTCAATGCAAGGGGTCGACGATCGCCGCGTCAAACCTCACGGCGAAGTCGATCGAGACCCGTTTGCAGGTCTGCGATCAGGTCATCGGTCGCTTCCAGTCCAATGCATAGGCGAACGATCACACCTTCGTACCCACCGCCCAGTTGGCGCATACGCGGCGACTGGTAGGGCACCGCCAGGCTGACCGGGCCACCCCAGCTCCAGCCGATCCTGAACAGCTCGAGGCCGTCGACAAAGGCATCCACCCGCTGCGGCGAAATGGCCGGATCGAACTCCAGCGTCAGCAGGCCTGCCGCCGCGCGGCTGATCGCGGCCCAGTGCTCGTGGCCTGGCGAACCGGGAAGCGCCGGGTGCAATACGCGGCGAACCGTTGGCGCCTGGGTCGTCGCCCATTCGGCAATGCGCCGGGCCGAGGCGTCTTGCGCGGCATAGCGCAGCGGCAGCGTCGGCAAGGCACGCAACACCGCTTCGGCGTCGTTCGCGCCCACTCCCAGGCCGAGCCGGCTGTGGGTCATCGCCAGGCGCTCGTACAGCGCGTCGTCACGACAGGCGATCGAGCCCATCAGCATGTCACCGCCACCCGAGGGGTACTTGGTCAGCGCGTGGATGGTGACGTCGACGCCGAAATCGAAGGCGCAGAAGGCGAGCCCTGCGCTCCAGGTGCTGTCGAAGGCGATGGTGGCTTGCGGCGCCGTTTCGCGCACGATGCGCACCAGCGCCGGCAGGTCCGGAAACTCGAGCGTCACCGAACCCGGCGCTTCGAGCCAGACCAGCTTCACGTCCGGCGTCAGCGCAGCGCGCAGCGTCTCGGGCTGCATCGCGTCGTAAAGCCGATGCGCAATGCCCCAGCCGGCCAGTTCGTGGCGCGCGAGTTCCTTGCTGGGGTTGTAGACGTTGTCGGGCAGCAGCACCGTGTCGCCGCTGCGCAGCACCGTCATGTTGACCACGCCCAGCGCCGACAGGCCACTGGGCGCAAGCATCACGTGCTTGGCACCTTCCAGCGTTGCAAGCCGCGCTTCCAGCGTGAAGGTGGTCGGCGTGCCGTGCAGGCCGTAGG
>NZ_JBFUGE010001095.1:0-1241 GCF_056403075.1 Ideonella sp. P3_A4
GCACTGCGTCGGCCACAGCGCGGGCGTACAGCGCCACAGCCTTGGCCGAGTCGTCGTTGCCGGGGATCACGTAGTCCACGCCTTCGGGCGAGTGGTTGGTGTCGACAATGCCGATCACCGGGATGCCCAGCTTCTTGGCTTCGGCCACAGCAATCTTGTGGAAGCCGACGTCGATGACGAACAGCGCGTCGGGCAGCGCGTTCATGTCCTGGATGCCGCCGATGTCCTTTTCCAGCTTGGCCAGTTCGCGGTCGAACATCAGGGCTTCCTTCTTGATGCGCATTTCGGCGCCGGAATCCTTGGTCGACTGCATGTCCTTCAGCTTCTTCAGCGAGCCCTTGACCGTCTTGAAGTTGGTCAGCATGCCGCCGAGCCAGCGCTGGTCAACGAAGGGCATGCCGGCCCGGTTGGCTTCCAGCGCGACGACTTCGCGCGCCTGGCGCTTGGTGCCCACCATTAGGATCGTGCCGCGCTTGCTGGACAGCTGGCGCACGAACTTCATCGCTTCCTCGAACTTGGGCAGGGTCTTTTCGAGGTTGATGATGTGAATCTTGTTCCGATGGCCGTAAATGAACGGGGCCATCTTGGGGTTCCAGAAGCGGGTTTGGTGACCAAAGTGGACACYGGCTTCCAGCATTTCACGCATCGAAACGGACATAGGTACTCCGAAGGTTGGGTCTAGAATCCCGGCACACATCGCTACAGCGTTTGCCCTTTGTGACAAGGGGCTGACGCCGCACGCGACACCTTGAATAAGCCGGGTTCGCGAACTTCGGAAAGCCTCGTGATCGAGCCGATGGCCCAGAGAAAACACGGGCTTTCCGGTTTGACTGACGCCCGCGCGATCGAAATGACCCATGGGCACTCAGCAAAACCTAAAGATTATAGCAGCCCAACTCGCGGCCACCCACCGGTTGGTTGGCGACAGCGCCAATCCCGTCTGCACCCTGCCCCGCCGCTGCGGCCGGTGGGCCTGAGACGATGCGAATCGCTGTGATCGGCGCCGGCCTGGCCGGCGTCACGACCGCTTATGAGCTGGCCCGCGAGGGCCACGAAGTCACCGTCTACGAACGCCGCGGCAGCATTGCGGCCGAAGGCAGTTTCGCGCCTGCCTGCGTGCTGGCCCCTGGCCTGTGGCTGGCCCACGCCGCCGTGGGTGGTCTGGGCGGCCTGGAACGGTTGCCTGCCAAGCCCGCGGCGTTGCCTTGGTTGTGGCGTCGCTGGCGCGCGGCGCGCCAGCC
>NZ_JBFUGE010001096.1:0-1239 GCF_056403075.1 Ideonella sp. P3_A4
ATGCAGTACCTTGTTCGGCCTCGTGCGTGGTTGGTTGTTGTCGTGCTCGCGACGGCTTGCTCAGCTGGCGTTGCGGAAACGATTTCCGGCGCTGGCTCCTACGCCTCCGTGCCCATCTACAAGACCTGGGCGGCGGAATTCGCGAAGAGCTCCGGCCATGTGCTGGACTACCAGGCAATCGGCTCGAACGCCGCGATGGCCAAGGTGGGCAAGCGCGAGGTGGACTTCGGCTCATCCGACGTGATGGCCAGCGCCGAAGACTTGAAGAAGAACGACTTGGTGATGTTCCCGACCGTGCTCACCGGCGTGGTGCCGGTGGTCAATCTGCCGCATGTCGCGTCGAACGTGCTGAAGCTCAACGGCGACCTGCTCGCCCGCATCTACCTGGGCCAGGTGGCGCAGTGGGATGCACCGGAGCTGCGCGCACTGAACCCGGATTTGAAGCTCCCCTCGTTGCCGATCAAGCTGGTCGTGCGCTCTGACTTCGCCGGCGCGAACTTCTACCTTTCGGACTACTTCAGCCAGGTCAGCGGCGACTGGAAGCGCCTGAAAAAGGTGTCGGCCCGCCAGGATTGGCCAGCCAACTCCGTGCCTGTGACGACGACCGCGGCGGTGTCGGAATCGGTCCGCGCGACGCCCGGGGCGATTGGCTGCATCGACTTCAACAACGCGCAGGACGACGGCTTGACGATGGTGTTGCTGCGCAATGCCGACGAGCAGTTCGTCCAGGCCGGGGTCGAGGGCTTTCGCGAAGCGGTCGTCCGTAGTGCGTGGTTCACCGCCGGTGACTTCTCCACCACCTTGACCAACCGAACAGGGCCGCGGAGCTGGCCGCTGACGATGGGCACCTACATCGCCGTGCCTCGCGTGGCGCAGAAGAAGGAGCGCACCGAGCTGGCACTGCGGTTCATCACCTGGGGCTACATGCACGGCGACGCGCTGGCACGCCAGGCCCGCTTCGTGCCATTGCCGGCCAAGGTGCAGGCCAGTGCGTTCCGCGAAATTTCGAAAGTCACCGGGCCCCAGGGCGAGGCGCTGGGTGTCAAGCTGATCGGCAGCGTGATGAACTGAGCGCAGGGGCCCGCGGGAYGCGGGGCCGAGGCGTGATGGCGCACGTCAGCAAGTGGTTTGCCACCGCTCCTAGAATGACTCTTTTGTGAACGCCCTGGAGCGCTGGACGAGATGCAAACCCTGACAGCGGTCGAGGCCCCCGTGGTGGTCGTGGGGGCCGGCCTGGCC
>NZ_JBFUGE010001097.1:0-1238 GCF_056403075.1 Ideonella sp. P3_A4
CCCGTGCCTATGGCTGGCAGGCCGCGACGGTCGAGCGCACCGAAGACTTCGAGCCGGCCTTTGCCGCCGCGCTTCAAGCGGGCCGGCCCAACCTGCTGCACCTGAAGCTGGACACCGATGTCAGCCACAGCCGTGGAACGTTGACCAGCATTCGCGAGGCTGCGCTAGCGCGGCAAAGTGCCGCTGATTGAGGTTTCGTTGGGGGCGGTGGCTGTGGCCGTCCGACGACCGAAATAGACTGCGCGCCGCCCTCCCGGCGCCTGCAGCCGCCGGTGCGGGAATCAACCTGATTGCTGCGAACTTTGTTCAGGGACCACTTTTTCCATGCGTTCTTCCAAACTTCTCCTGACGGCCGTCGTGGCCACTGCATTCCTTGCCGGCTGCGCGGGCACGAATTTCAAGCGGCCCGATGCCCAGGCCTTTCAGTTGGGCAAGTCGACGACCGCGGACATCACGCGCGTCATGGGTGCGCCGGGCCAGACCGGCGAGGCGATGAAGAACAATGAAAAGGTGAAGTCTTCGCGCTACGCCTACGCCGAAGGTACAGGCAGCGGCCGCTACCCTGGTGTCACGCCGGCGCGCGCAATGGTATTTACGACCTTCAATGACGTGCTGGTCGGGCAAGAGTTCATCAGCTCGTTCCCGGACGACGCGACGGAGTTCGACGACTCCAAGGTGCCCGGCATCGTCAAGGGCAAGACCACCCGCACCGAAGTGATTGCTCTGCTCGGCAAGCCGAATGGCGAAGCGATTTATCCGCTGATCAAGAGCAAGGATCAGAACGCCATGGTGTACAGCTACACCCACGTGAAGGGCAGCGTCTTCAACATGAAGCTCTACAGCAAGAGCCTCGTGGTTTCGCTGGATTCGGCGAACGTCGTGTCGGACGTGGAATTCGCCTCGACTGGCGAGAAGTAAACCGCCATCACTCGCCGCAGCCGTTCACGCGGCCCGTGCGAGTTTCCCAAGGGAAGGGCTGACCAGCAGCCGAAACAACAAGGGGCCCTTCGTGGGCCCCTTGTCTTTATCGATTGGTTCCTACTGGCCCGGCGCCTGCTTCGCGCGGCTGCCCACCAGCAGCACCACGCCAGCCAGCACCACAGCCACGGCGGCCCATTCGAAGCCGGTCACCGATTCACCGGCGATCGCCACGCCCAGCAGCATCGCGATCACCGGGTTGACGAAGGCGTAGCTGGAGGCCAGCCCCGCCGAGGCTTGTGCCAGCAGCACCATGTAGG
>NZ_JBFUGE010001098.1:0-1235 GCF_056403075.1 Ideonella sp. P3_A4
GATACCGGAGGAACGACTGTGGTACCCCCGACCACCGCGCAGAAGACTCGTCTTTGCCACGCCACCCGCACAGCGCTTGCCGAAGCCATGAAGAGCGCCAGAGCGGGGCAGCCGATCAATGGCATCGGCGCCGCCATCGAGCGCACCGCGAAGGCGTATGGCTTCAAGATCATCGAGAACCTCGGCAGCCACGGCGTCGGCCGTGCGCTGCACGAGGCGCCGGAGCACATCGCTGGTTACTTCGACCCTTCGGACAAGCGCACCCTCCACGAAGGCATGGTCATCACCATTGAACCCTTCCTGTCGACCAAGAGCCGCATCGTCACCGAAACTTCAGACGGCTGGACGCTGGCGGGCGCAAGTGGCAACCTGTCTGCCCAGTACGAGCACACGATGATCATCACGAAGGGTGCTCCCATCGTCGTCACGCAGCACTGACGGCGCTGCATCGATGCACCGACAGCCAGCGCAAGCTGCTGTTCAATCAAAATCACCTTGGGACCTCGCGCAGGCCCACACGTTGCAGGGGAACCCATGTTTGACCACGTCAAATTCGGCGTCAGCGACTTTGCAGCCAGCAAAACGTTCTACCTCAAGGTACTCGAACCGCTCGGCGTCACTGTTGTCTCGGAAGGGGTACCGACCTACGGTATCGAGCTCAGCGCACCCGAGGGCAAGGTTTCGCTGTGCCTGTTCCAGACCGACCAGAAGCCGGCGCATCTTCACATCGCGTTCGTGGCCGAGACTCGCCAACAGGTCGAAGCTTTCTATCGCGAGGCGCTGGAGGCAGGTGGCAAAGACAATGGCCCGCCCGGCCTGCGCCCGAACTACCACGCGAACTACTACGCAGCTTTCGTGATTGACCCGGACGGGCACAACATCGAAGCGGTTTGCCACGCTCCCGAGGCCTGACCCCGCAGTAAGACGCGAGGCTTCGCGGGCCTGGGGCCCGCCGGCCAAGTCTCAGCCGGCGAGCACCACCTCGCGCTTGGCACTGAACAAATAACTCGCGGCCTGGCCGGGCACGTCGTCGAGCGTGCCGATGCGCTGCATGCCGATCTTCTCGAGCACGCGGATCGACGGCGCGTTGCTCGGCCGCACGATCGCGAAGACTTCGGGCTCGCGCAGTTCATCCAATGCGTAGTTCAGTGCGGCTTGTGCCACCTCGGTGGCGTAGCCCTGGCCCCAGGCGGTCGCGGCCAGGCGGTAGCCGAGGTTCAGCGCATTGGCTTCGA
>NZ_JBFUGE010001099.1:0-1235 GCF_056403075.1 Ideonella sp. P3_A4
ATACGAAGCCCTGGCGCACGAGATTGCGCAGTCCATCGCGACCGGCCAGCTGCGCTCGGGCGACAAGCTCGGCTCGGTGCGCGAGACCAGCAAGAGCCGCGGCGTCAGCCCGTCAACCGTGTTCGAGGCCTACTACCTGCTCGAAGCCCGAGGGCTGCTCGAAGCCAGGCCACGCTCGGGCTACTTCGTCAGCCACACCGTGGGCAGGCAGGCGGAGCCGGCCATCTCGCTGCCGCCCGAAGAAGGGCGTGACGTCGAAGTGTCTGAGCTGGTGTTCCAGGTGCTGGGTCATGCGAAAGACCGCTCGCTGGTGCCGCTCGGGTCCGCCTTCCCGAGCCCTACCCTGTTCCCGCTGCCCAAGCTGGCGCTTTCGCTCGGCAAAGCCGCCCGGCGGCTGGACCCATGGCGCACCGTCGAAGATCTTTCGCCCGGCAGCGTCGCCCTTCGCCGGCAGATCGCGCTTCGCTACCTGACCATGGGCTGCCGCGTCGACACCGACGAGCTCGTCATCACCAACGGTGCGATGGAGGCCCTCAACCTGTGCCTGGAAGCCGTCACCCAACCTGGCGATCTGGTGGCAGTCGAATCGCCCACCTTCTACGCCGCACTCCAGGCGCTGGAGCGCCGCGGCCTGAAAGCCGTCGAGGTGGCCACGCACCCGCGCACCGGGGTGGACGTTGCGGCGCTGGCCGCCGTTCTCGACAGGCATCCTGTCAAAGCGTGCTGGTTCATGCCCAACTTCCAGAACCCGCTCGGCAGCCTGATGCCCGACAACGCCAAACAGGCGCTCGTCGACCTGCTCGCGCGGCACCAGGTGCCGCTCATCGAAGACGACGTCTACGGCGAGCTGTACTTCGGCGCCCACAAGCCCAAGCCGGCCAAGGCCTGGGACAAGTCGGGCCTGGTCATGCACTGCAGCTCGTTCTCGAAGACCTTGGCGCCTGGGTACCGCATTGGCTGGACAGCGGCCGGCCGCTTCACCCAAGAGGTCAGCCGACGCAAATTGATGAGCTCGTTGGCGGCCTCCGTGCCCTGCCAGGAGGGCTTGAACGAGTACCTCGAACATGGCGGCTACGACCGGCACCTGCGCCAATTGCGCCTGACGCTGTCCAAGCAACGGCACACCATCTCGCGAGTTATCGCCAAGTGCTTTCCTGCCGGCACCAAGGTGACGCAACCCGAAGGCGGCTACTTCCTGTGGGTCGAGCTGCCGGCGACTGTCGATGCGCTGGAGC
>NZ_JBFUGE010001100.1:0-1232 GCF_056403075.1 Ideonella sp. P3_A4
CACCGGCACCGCATAGCCGCGCTCGGCGATCTCGATCGCGGGCGCCAGCAGGTCGGCAAACGGCAGCTTGCCAAAACGCTCTGACAGGGCCGCCCAGGCCGACACGGCGCCGGGCACCGTCACCGCGTCCCAGCCGCGAGCAGGCGGCGTCTTCTGGCCGGCAGTGCCCTTCTGACGGAAGTACTCGGGCGTCCACGCCGCGGGCGAATGGCCGGAGGCATTCAAGCCCTGCAGACGCTGACCGTCCCAGACGATCGCGAACGCGTCGGAGCCCAGTCCATTGCTGCAAGGCTCGACCAGCGTCATCACCGCCGCCGTCGCGACTGCCGCGTCAACCGCGTTGCCGCCGGCCGCCAGCATGCGCAAGCCGGCCTGCGCCGCCAGCGGATGCGAGGTGGCCACGATGTTGCGCGCGAAGACCGGTGAGCGGTTGGATGCGTAGCCGGTCGACCAGTGGAAGTCGTGTCTCATGGCGGCGGGCCTCGTGATGCAGCGTGGCCGGTGGAGGGCAAGCGTCAGAGTCTGCCACCAGACCGGTGTCCGACCCTTTCCCAAGCGTGATGGCCGGCTTGCCGCAGGGGCAATCCCCGCGTGCCGATCAACTCACCAGGCGCTCGGCCACGTAGCGCTTGACCCTGGGTGGCGCCTCACCCAGGTGAAAGGCGAGGCGCTGCTCTCGCAGGCCGATGTCGGAGGCGGTGAACCGCTCGAGCCGCCGCTGGTGCTCGATCCAGTTCTCGTCGACGAAATACTCGACATAACGGCCGGGCACCGAGGTGTCGCGCAGCAGCGCCCAGGTCAGCGCGCCCTGGCGCAGGCGGGCGCGCCGCGTCACCTGCATCACGCGGGCAAAGTCTTCGGCACGCGCCGGGTCGATCTGGTATTCGACCGAGACCATCACTGGCCCATCGTCTGGCGCCACATTGATGGCCACCTCGGGCACGCTGGCCGGCTGGGCCGGTGTCAGGTCTTCGTCGCCRCCGCCTTCGACCGACACACGGCGCGTGGCCAGCAGCGCCAGCGGGCCGAACACCGCCGCGGCGACCACCGCAGTGCGCACATCGCTGAGGCCGGCCACCTGGCCCCACAGCAGCGAGCCCGCCGCCGAGCCGCCCATCAGCGCCATCTGGTAGATCGACATGCCGCGCGCCCGGACCCAGTTCGGCAGCGCGAGCTGGGCCGAGATCGTCAGCGAGTTGGCGGTCGAGATCCAGGCCATGCCGGCAATCACC
>NZ_JBFUGE010001101.1:0-1222 GCF_056403075.1 Ideonella sp. P3_A4
CGGTTGAACAGCGTGGCGAAGCGTGCATGCGCCGCGCCGGCGGCCAACGGCCCGGCAGCGACCCCCAGCCAGCGTTGCACCTCGGCTTGCGTGGTGGCTTGCTGCGGCAGCCAGCGGCGGCGCTCGTCGTAGGTCAGGGCCAGGTAGACGAGGATGGCGTTGCTGTCGGCAAGCGTGAAGTCGCCGTCCTCGATCACTGGCACCTGCCCGAGCGGGTTGCGGGCGAGGAACTCGGGCTTCTTCTGCTCGGCGGCGATCAGGTCGACGTCGACCAGCTCGGTGGGCAGCTCAAGCAGCGACAGCATCAGCTGCACGCGGTGAGCGTGGCCGGAAAGGGCGAAGCGGTAAAGGCGGATGGGCTTGTTCATGGGGCTCCAGGCAGTGAATGGGCGAAGCCTAGGGCTTGCAGCCTCTGGAATGAAGACGCAGCATGGGTAGTTCAGAATTGCAGTTGGAGGAAGAATCACCATGGACCACCTGCAACGCCTGCGCACCTTCGTGGCCGTGGCCGAATGCGGCAGCTTCGCGCGCGGGGCGCGTCTGCGTGAGGTCTCGGCCCCGGCGGCCACACGCGCTGTGGCCACACTCGAGCGGCACCTGGGTGCGCTGCTGCTGCAGCGCACGACACGCAGCCTGCGCCTGACCGAGCAGGGCGAGGCCTTCCTGGCCGATTGCCGCCGCATCCTGGCCGAACTGGATGCGGCCGAGGCCGCGGTCACGGGCGCACGCCGCGAACCGCAAGGCACGTTGGCGGTCACCGCGCCGGCCCTGTTCGGCAGCCGGCACATCGCGCCGCTGCTGTTCGAGTTTCTCGATCAGCACCCACAGTTGCAGGCGCGGGCGCTGTTCACCAACCGGCTGGTGCACTTGATCGACGAGGGTTTCGACGTGGCGTTGCGCATCGCGAACCTGCCCGATTCGAGCTTCACGGCCGTGCCGGTGGGCAAGATGCGCGCGGTGATCGTGGCCTCACCGGCTTATCTGAAGCGCCACGGCACGCCGCGCGAGCCTGCGGACTTGAAGCACCACCGCGCGATCGGCTTCACGATCGAAGGGCAGGACCGCACCGGTTGGAATTTCGTGCGCGGCCGCGCCACCACGGCGCCGCAGGAGCGGCTGGTGGTGAACGCCAACGACGTGAAAGTGGCTGCCGCCGTGGCCGGCCACGGTCTGGCGCGCGCACTGGCTTACCAGGTGACGGACGAGGTGCGCGACGGTCGCC
>NZ_JBFUGE010001102.1:0-1222 GCF_056403075.1 Ideonella sp. P3_A4
ACCTGGGCGCGTGACTACTGCGTCAACAGCCTCAGCGCGTTGCCGGCGGACGCCACCGGCATCGCGTCGACCATGAAAGTCGGCGTCGTTATCTCGATGTTGACTTCGGCCTTCGTCACGCGGATGACCCTGCAGGGCTTGACCGCAGGCGGCAGCATCAAGCGCATGGTGCAGAAGTAAATGGCTATCGTTGTCGTCACGGGGTTGCCTGGTGCTGGCAAGTCGCTCTACACGCTGGCGAAGTACAAGACGCTTCATGAACCGCCGCCCAAAGGTGAGGGCAGGCAGGTCTATCACTGTCAGGGCGAGCGAGACCCGACCAAACGGCACCTGGTGAAGGGCATCCCAGGGCTGAAACTGCCCTGGACGCCTTGGCACCCTGAGAAGTGGGCAGATCTGCCGGCCGGGGCAGTGCTGATCATTGACGAGGCGCAGTTCGTCTTTCCGGTGCGGCCAGGTCGAGGTGAGCCACCCGACTGGATTGCCGGCCTGGCGACGCACCGTCACCTGGGTATCGACATCATCGTGGTGACTCAGCACCCGACGTTGATCGATACCTTCGTGCGCCGGCTCGGTGACCAGCACTTTCACGTTAAGCGCAAGTTCGGCACGCACTGGGCGGTGATCCTGGAGTCCGTCAGCGGGGTACGCGACAACCCCGAGAGGCCCTGGAAAGACGCGGTCCGCCATGAGTGGCGCTATCCGAAGGATGTGTTTGACCTTTACACCTCGGCGGAGGTCCACACAGTCAAGCGTCGTCTACCTGCTCGGCTGTACGTGCTGGCTGCGATGCCTCTGGTGTTCTTGTTGCTGGTGTACGTGGCCTATCTGCGTCTTCGGCCTGAGACCCAAGCCGAGCACATCCGCAAGGGCATCGAGAGCCAAGGGGGCGCCGTGAAAGGGTCGGCCGGTGCGCCAGGTCAACCGGCTGCCGAGGGTGTGATCCGCGTTCCCGGTCAGCCTGGCCGAGCTCGTGAGGCCTCGGCGCAGTGGGTTTCGGACTTTCGCCCGCGCGTCTCAGGTCTGCCGCACACTGCGCCGGCCTACGACGCTWTGACCAGGCCGCAGGAGGCACCGTATCCGGCCTATTGCGTCAGCCTCGGGCCGTCGTACCCGTGTAGGTGCTACACGCAGCGAGGAACCGGCCTCGAGGTGCCCAAGGCCACCTGCGAGAGCATCGCTAAGGGTGGCTTTTTCGCCTACTGGACCAAGGACCGCGCCC
>NZ_JBFUGE010001103.1:0-1215 GCF_056403075.1 Ideonella sp. P3_A4
GCTCCGGATAGCGGCCCATGTAGATGATCCAGCGGCCCGGCAGCTCGCGCCGGCTGTCGACCCAGCTGCCTGCCGGCACGCCGGCCTGCGACAGCTCGCGCAGCGCGGCGGTGGCGGCGCTGTCGCTCAGCGGGCCAGCCTCCAGGCACAGTGGCGAGGTCGTTGCTGGCGTGGGTGTCCCTGGTGCGGCAGAAGTGCCGCTGGTCGATGTGGTGGGGCCGGCGGCCGGCTCGGCGCCGGTCAACGGCACGCCGGCCGGCGTCAGCAGCTGGATCACTTCAGGATGGATCTGCTGTTGCAGGCGTTGCGGTTCACGACCCGGTTCGCCGCCAGGCAGGCCCAGCATCTGAGCGACCGGTGGGAAGTGCCAGCCCCAGAACACCAGGTTGGCCACCAGCAGTGCGGCGACCAGCAGGCGCAGCATCGGGTTCGGGGCGGCCCGTTCAGGCCCGCGGCTCGGCCGCAGGGGCCGGGCGCACGCTGACTTCACCGCTGAGGATGCGGTGGACTTGGCCTTCGGGGTCGCGTACGCGCAACGCGCCGTCGGCATCGACACCCACCGCGTCGCCGCGCGGGCAGGCCGGGTCGGTGGTGACAACTGGGCCGTTACGCAGCAGGTCGCGTTCGGCGTAGGCTGCTTCGAAGCCGGCAAAACCCTCGCGCTCGAAGCGCAGCAGCGCGCGCGCCAGTGCCGGCATCAGCGCGACCAGCGCTGACGCGGGGGTCAACTGCGGGTTGATCTCGCTCAGGCTGGCCGCCACTTCAGCCACATGCACTGGCTGCACATTCAGGCCGATGCCGATCACCGCCATCCGGTGGTCGCCCAGGCCGATGGCTTCGATCAGGATGCCGCCGAGCTTGCGGCCGATCGCCGGGGACGACGGGCCGCTTTCTCCTGTTTGGCGCAGCCACAGGTCGTTGGGCCACTTGAGGCCGATGTGTTGCCCGCTCGGGTCCAGCGATTCGGCCAGCGCAACACCGACCGCCAGCGACAGGCCGGACCAGTCGGCTCGCTCCAGCGCCAGGCTGAGCGAGAAGGTCAGCGACGCGCCGGCGCTGGACTGCCAGGTGCGGCCCAGGCGCCCGCGGCCCTGGGTCTGATCGATTGCGATCAGCAGCGTCGGGCGCAGATCGTCGGCTCGCAGGCCGCGGCCGTGCGAATCACGGGCGCCGCGTGACGCGTCGCGCAGGCGGTCGACCAGCGCGCCGTTGGTG
>NZ_JBFUGE010001104.1:0-1211 GCF_056403075.1 Ideonella sp. P3_A4
GGCCACAGCAGCATCAGCTCGCGCGCGGCGTACTGCTCACGGTAGGTGATGGCCTCGGCCACGGTGTCGCAGCCGTCGCAGCCCGCATAGACGAAGGCGCGCAGCTTCTGGGCGATGCTCACCAGCTCGGTGACCACGGGTTGCGTGTCGAGCCCCGGGGCGCCGAGGATGCGCGGCTTGACGCCCAACTGGGCCTGCGCGGCCAGCAGCGCCTTGGCGCCGGTGTACTGACCATCGACAGTGACGGTGCCGATGACGTTGGAGTTCGTTTCAGCTTGGTCGGCCCCAGGCGTCACGCGCACGACCACGGTGATGGCCAGCGTCTGTGCCGCGATGGCGGCCAGGCACGTGGGCAGGGTGCCGTCGGTGCCGGCCTTGGCTAACGCGCTTTGCACGTTGGTGATGAGCACCGGCTTGTTCAGCGGGAAGACGGTCGCGTCGGCTGTCGGGCCGGTGCACACCATGCCGATGATGGCGGTGGAGATGGGCGCGACGGGTCGCGTGCCATCGTTGATCTCGGTGACGCGTACGCCGTGGTGGTAGGTGTCGGCCATGGTGGGCTTGCCGGGGCGGGCTGGTGTGGTGGGAGGTGGGACCCGCCCATGGTCGGCTAGCCGATCAGCGAATGCACGTCGGGGTTGGCCAGCAGGAAGGCAGCTAACTTGTCAGTGGGTGACGGCTTGGTCTGGGTGGCCGCGGCGGCCGGGCGCGGCACGAGCTGCCAAGCGTGGCCGTTCCAGCGAGGCCACTTGTCTGAAGGCCATTCGTCCGGCGGTGCCGTGTCGAT
The DNA here is from genome assembly GCF_056403075.1 of Ideonella sp. P3_A4. Lineage (NCBI taxonomy): Bacteria > Pseudomonadati > Pseudomonadota > Betaproteobacteria > Burkholderiales > Sphaerotilaceae > Ideonella > Ideonella sp. P3_A4. The sequence goes on from NZ_JBFUGE010001104.1 coordinate 788, forward strand.
GGTGCCTGCAGGCATGTGCCAGACGCCGGGCTCGAGCGGCGACTCGTCGGCCTCGGTGGTGCAGACGAACAGGCCGGCGGCGTCGAGCTGGTAGGCAGGCTTGGTGACGAGCTTGGTGGTGGGCTTGGCGGCGGTCATCGCGGTCAGTACTTGATGCACCACAGGGTGGCGCGGTTGCGCGGTCGGGTCTCCGTGCTGCCGGTGTTGCCGACGGTGATGGTGTGGACGTGCGCGTCGACGGCGGCGACGGTGATGGCGTGGCCGTGGGCGCCGTTGCTGGCCACGGTGACCGTGTGGCTGTGGGCCGCCTCGGTGTCGGTGGTGAAGTTGTGGGTGTGGTCGCCGGCAGCGGTGGTGGCGAAGGCGTTGAACTGGTCACCACCGGCGTCGGCCGCGACCTTGGTGCCCATCGCGTCGTCAGGCT
>NZ_JBFUGE010001105.1:0-1208 GCF_056403075.1 Ideonella sp. P3_A4
CTACGCCGCCATGCGCCAGGTGCTGACCCGGCGCTACGCCAAACTGGCCGAGATCACGGCGGCCGAGGGCAACCAGGCCCAGGTGGCCGGCGCCAAGGTCCGCCTGCCGGACCTGGTGCTGGTCGATGGCGGTCGCGGCCAGGTCACGATGGCGCGCGAGGTATTCGGCGAGCTGGGCCTCGACCTGTCGCTGATCGCTGGCGTCGAAAAGGGCGAGGGCCGCAAGGTCGGCCTTGAAGAACTGGTCTTCGCCGACGGGCGCGACAAGCTCAGCCTGCCGCCTGATTCAGCCGCGCTGATGCTGATTGCGCAGATCCGCGACGAGGCGCATCGCTTTGCGATCACCGGCATGCGTGCCAAGCGTGCCAGTGTGCGCACGGGCGGCAGCCGGCTCGAAGACATTGCTGGCATAGGCCCGAAGAAACGCGCGAAACTGTTACAGCGTTTTGGCGGTGTCCGCGGCGTGACGGCCGCAAGCGTTGATGACTTGGCCAGCGTGGAAGGCATCTCTAAGGAATTGGCAGAGGACATCTATCGTGCGTTGCACTGATCAACCCAACGGCCACGGGCCGCAAGACACTCCCGCCGACATCGGCAACGGCGACAAGCCCCGCGTGGACGTCCGCCGCAACCCATGGACCGGCCTGGCGGTGATGATGACGGTGGCGCTGCCTGCTGGGTGGCTGGCCGCCTGCGCCAACAAGGAGCCGCCACCACCGCCGCCTGCGCCTGTGCGACCGGCCGCACCCGCGGCAGCGCCGCGGCCCGTGCCTTCGGCGAACGCCGCGCGCAGCTGGGACGAATACCGCCTGCGCGCCGCGCAGAAGCTGGTCGCTGCCAACCCGACCATCACCTACACCGGCAGCGTGCCCGAACCGCTGCTGGCCATTCCGGTGCTGTCGGTCGAGCTCAACGGAGACGGCAGCATCTCGAAGATCGAGGTGATGCGCTACCCGAGCCAGGCCAAGGACACGACGCAGATCGCGATCGATGCGGTGCGCCGCGCGGCGCCGTTCGGCGACGTGTCGCGTCTGCCCAAGCCGTGGAAGTACGTCGAGACCTTCTTGTTCGACGAGAACCGCAAGTTCAAGCCGGTCACGCTGGACCGTTGAGGGTTCGAAGCAAGCGGTGTCCACGCACGGTTTCGTCGGGGCCGATGCGTGGGGCGAAGGCTTGCGCTGCAATGAGTGCACGGCGCGGACGCGGTT
>NZ_JBFUGE010001106.1:0-1207 GCF_056403075.1 Ideonella sp. P3_A4
ACCTTCTGGCTGAAGAAACTGCTCGACGGCAGCCGCGCCGGCTGGACCTCGCTGGGCACCGCCACGGACATCAACGACGCCGGCCAGATCTCCGGTGGCGGYAAGTACCAAGGCGAGCTGCGCGCCTACATCGCCACGCCGGTGACAACGGCACCGTAATTCAACTGCAGCGGCCTCGCGGCCGCTCGCATCAGGCCAGCCGAAGCTGGCCTACAGCAGTCCCAGGCTGTGGTGCCCGGCCGCGGCCAGGGGCAAGGCACGCAGGCCAAGCCGGCTCGGGCCCAGCTTCAGGTCCAGCCGCTCGTGGCCGGTACCCAGCGCCCCGTTTACCGCGTGGCCAAAACCGATCACATTGCCCCAGTTGTCGATGCCGAAGCCATGATGGCGACCCAATGTGAACCGCCGATACGGGTTGAGCACCGGCTGTCGCTGAAGGGTGTTGGCGAGCGGTGCCGGGTCAAGTGGTGACAGCATTTGGCTGCCACTGCCCAAACTGAAGGTTTCGCCGTCGCAGGTGCGCATGATCGCCATGTCGCCGCCCACCCACAGTGCCTGCACGTCGCGCAAGCCGGCAATACGGGCCGGTGAGCCCACTGCGTCCAAGTCGTTGGCACCGGAGACAACGCCCAAGGCGCAGCCGACGTGACCCCAGCCCCAGACCGACCCGTCCTCAAGCAACGCCAGGCAGAACGACGCGCCAGGATGCACCGACTGCACAGCGCCCAGGTTCTGCACCCGGCCGGGCTGGAGGTCGGAGCGAGGATCGTCCCGCCCCAGTTCGCCGTGCAGACCCACACCCCAGGACCACAGCCCACCTTCTTCGTCGACCGCAAATGCCACCATGCCGGCCGGGTCGCAAGCCAGCGACCGGATCGGTGGCAGGCCTTCGACGCAGGCTGGCTCCGGGTTACTCAGTGGCAAGGCCGCAGCGTCCGGGCGGCCCAGGCAGGCGGGTCCGCCCCAGGCCCAGACGCGGCCGCAGTCGTCCAGGGCCAAGCCGTTCTCTGCACCAAGCGCCAATTGCACGACCGGCGGCAGGTGCCATATCAGTCCTGGCATCGCGAAGGGCGGCATCGATGTCTTCGGACGCTCTGCGCTGCGCTCTTGGCTGCCATCGAGCAAGGACACTCGCCTTCCAGCCGGCGCTACGCGGCCCAGCGAGCCTCCGACGTCCCAGCCCCAGGACCAGACGTTCCCCAAGGGGTCC
>NZ_JBFUGE010001107.1:0-1203 GCF_056403075.1 Ideonella sp. P3_A4
GGGCCTGCACCCGGCCGACAGCGAAACGGTGCGCTTCATTGCCACCGAGGCGATCGCCAAGGCACGTGCGATCGAGCGCTACGCCGCGCTGAAAGATCAGCTGCTGCGCGACGCGCGCATCGCGCAGAACTGACGAGCACTCACACTGACGTCTAACGCGGCGCCTGGTAGACCCGGACGTAATCGACTTCCATCTGCACCGGGAAGATGGAGTCGTCGACCGGGCCGCCCAGGTGGCCGCCGACCGCGATGTTGAGGATCAGGAACTCGGGCGTGTCGAACGGCCACTGTGAAGTGCCCGTGCCCGCGTTCTTGAACACATGGTGCACGTGCCCGTCGATGCCGAAGCGCATCTGCTGCGGTGTCCAGTGCAACTGGTAGGTGTGGAAGGCGGTGCAGGCATCGGGCACTTGTGTCCCGTTGCCTGTGCCGTTGGCTCCGTTGCCGTCGGCGGTGTGCAGCGTGCTGAACACATGGCCAGGCTCGCGCCCCACGTGTTCGACGATGTCGATCTCGCCGCCGGCCGGCCACACGACCGGCGTGTTGAGCATCCAGATCGCCGGCCAGGTCCCACGGCCACAGGGCAGCTTGGCGCGGATCTCGAAGTAGCCATAGGTCCAGTCGGCTTTGCCTTGGGTGATCAGCCGCACTGAGCTGTACTTCTGGCCGCCCCAATCGGCTTGTTTCGACAGGTCTTCCTTGCGCGCAATGACGAGCAGTTTGCCGTCGCGCACCACACTGTTCTCTGGCCGCGCGGCGCTGTAGTACTGCAGCTCGGCGTTGTGCCAGCCCTGCTTGTTCATGCCGGTGTCGTAGGCCCACTTGGCCGGGTCGGGCAGCCCGTCGGTGCTGAATTCGTCAGACCAGACGAGTTGGTAGCCGGTCGGGAGCTTCAGGTCTTCTGTCATGGCGGTGGGCGTGGCGGCAGTGGCTGCCGCCGTGCTGCCAAGAGCCAGGCTGGCGGCGGCACAGAGGCGAAGCAGGGCAGCGGATTGTTTGGAAAAAGGCAGACGTTTCATCGCAAGACGGGGCCGTCACGGCCATGCAAGAAGTTGTGCGGTGCACAAGACCGCGGGCGTGGTTTGGAAGGTTCGCTCCAAACTATGTTGAGCCGAAAATAACGAAACGGCTCCCGGGCCTGGATGGAATGGGCGCGGTGGCTTCGCTTTCCCATTCATCGTTGACCACAGCAGAGGGCACGGC
>NZ_JBFUGE010001108.1:0-1202 GCF_056403075.1 Ideonella sp. P3_A4
GGCGCTTAACGTTCGACGTAAGGGGCGGCTTGCGGCTTGCCGCAAGACGTCCCCTTGACGGAGGGGTTAGGCCTCGTGGCTGATCACAAGCCGGCATGAATAGTAAGCAACCCAAGACCAGACGCAGCAGCTCGTTGGACTCGGTCAGTGAACAGCAAGAATAGATCATCCTCGACTGGAGATGAGTGATCCCAAGATGTCAGCTCCTCATGAAGAGCTCTGACTTGAGTTGGTGACAGGTAACCGGCAAATGAAAGGTCGTCGTACCCCGGCCACGTTGGTGACTCGGCAGGGAACCAAGCACCTGGAATCACATGCTGATAGAGGAATAGTGCCTCCAAAAGGTCATGAAGTCGAGGGGCGGCCTCGACGTGTCGACGTGAATAGCTGTAGCGATGCGTCTGCGGCTCCCAACGCACCTCAAACGCGCTTTCCAAGAAAGAGTAGAGATTCTTCGTGCCCGCCACTTGCACCCTTCCGCATCGAGTGTCCGTGCTCGCAAGGGGATCTTCAGCGTACTGGTCACATCCAGTCAGGTTGACTGCTGCCGTCTGCTTGATGGCAACTTCAAGTAAGTATGGGGATGCGACCGAATCGGCGACCTGAAGAAAACTCGAGCAATTTCCGGAACTGTGCAGCTTGAGTCTTAAGTATGGTGGATGCAGAGGCTTGTCGAACAGAGATAGGTAGTCAGTAGGAGCCGCGTAGTGCTCCTCGAGCAAGTCTCCATACTCATCGCCTGCCGGCACGTATGTCGCGTAGAACGCCGACGCTTCCAGGCGGCCAGACAGAACTGATAGCCATGCCGGTAGCAACCGCTCCCATAGGAGCGCCCAGTTCACTGGAATGACGCAACTATACGAAGACATGCCGAGCTTTCCCGATGAGGCTTAACGTTCGACGTAAGGGGCGGATTGCGCCTTGGCGCAAGACGTCCCCTTGACGGAGGGGTTAGGCTGCAGGAGGTGAGGCTCCAGATTTGAACTGATTTGCCTAGTGACCCAATAGGCTTGGACCTTCAGCGAGGTGTGGCGTGGAAAGAGAATGGTCAAGATGCTCCCCTTCTGGCGATAGTAGCTAGAAAGCAAATGAAGCATCCAAGTACAACGACAACGAACCAAGTGGGAAGAGGTCGTCTTGGGTCTGGAATTCGCGCTTCCACCTTTCGAATGGCCTGCTCAACGCGCGTACCGCTCCTAAGC
>NZ_JBFUGE010001109.1:0-1198 GCF_056403075.1 Ideonella sp. P3_A4
ATCCCGAGCAGCATCAACATTCGCAAACACAAGGGAGGGATTTCATGAAGTTCTTGCAACGTTGGCGAGCAATCGCCCTGATAGGCGCCGTCTGGGCCAGTGCGCTGCCGGCCCACGCTTTGGTGGGCAAAGTGGTCGGCAGCTTCAACGAGCCGATCTTTGTCACCGCGCCATCCGGCGACAAACGCCTGTTCGTGGTCGAGAAGTCGGGCTTCATCAAGCTCGTGCGTCCCAACAAGACCGTCACGACTTTTCTCGATGTCTCCAAGCGGGTGGATACCGAGGGTGAGCGAGGCCTGCTCGGCCTGGCCTTCGATCCCGACTACGCTGCCAACGGCCGCTTCTACATCAGCTACATCGACCGCCGCACGCTGCAGTCGAAGATCGATCGCTACACCGTCTCAACCGTCAACGCCAACAAAGCCAATCCGAAGTCGAGGCAGCCGATCATTGCGATCGACCAGACGTCCACTGCAGGCCACAAGGCAGGCTGGATCGGCTTCCGCCCAGGTGACACGAAGGACCTCTACTTCACCCTGGGTGACGGCGGCGGCTCGTACGACCCCGACAACAACGCCCAGAACGGCCAGCTGCTGTTGGGCAAGGTGTTGCGCATCGATGTGAGTGGTACGGGTACCGGCTATCTGGTCCCTGCCGACAACCCCTTCGTGGGCTTGCCCGACGCGCGGCCGGAAATCTGGTCGCTGGGGCTTCGCAACCCCTACCGCCCCAGCTTCGACCGGCTGACCGGCGCGTTCTGGATCGCCGACGTTGGCGAGGGCACGCGGGAAGAGGTCAACTTCGAAGCGCCGGACGACAAGGGCGGGCACAACTACGGCTGGCGCCTGCGCGAAGGCACGGTCGAGACGCCCCTCGTCGGCGGCGACGCTACAGGCCTCACCGAACCGGCATTCGACTATGCCCACATGGAAGTGGGCGGCCTCGGCGACTGCGTGATCGGCGGCTATGTGTACCGTGGCCCAAGCATCGCTGAAGCGGACGGGCGCTACTACTTCGGTGACTGCATCAGCAACCGCATCTTCTCGATCACCTACGACGAGCACGGCACGCCGCTGGAGTGGCGCGAGGATACGTCGGCCCTGTTGGCCGACAGCGGGCTGAGCGTGATCACGTCGTTCGGCGAGGACGGCCAAGGCCGGCTCTACGTGATGGGGCTGAGCGGCACTCTGATCAGGAT
>NZ_JBFUGE010001110.1:0-1195 GCF_056403075.1 Ideonella sp. P3_A4
CCTTTGATCAGCGTCGTGATCATTGTTCGCCGCTCCCGCATCGAATGGGCAGCGGTTCGGTCGAGGCAGCCGCCGGCTTGGTGCCCAGCGGCAGCGTTTGTGCCGACAGCCAGCGTGCCACGGCACCGACCTCGTCTGCCGACAAGCGCCGCGCGACCTCGGCCATGCAGTCAGGCTCCTTGGCCTTGCGTTGGCCCGTGCGCCATGCGCCGAGCTGTCCGATGAGGTAGTCCGATGGCAAGGTCAGCAGCCCTGGCATCGCCGGCAGACGCCCGGCCATGCTGTCGCCATGGCAAGCCACGCAGRCGGGAATCTTGCGATCCACATCGCCTTTGAACACCAGAGTCTTGGCCAGTTGCTGCTCTTCGGAGCTCAAGCCGTGCGCCCGTGCCGGTGGATACGGCAAGTCCAGCTCGGAGAAGTACTTGGCGATGTCACGCAGATAGTCGTCGGACATGTGCTGCAGCAGGTGGCTCATCGCCTGGTTCTTGCGCCGCCCGTCCTTGAAGTTCTTGAGCTGGTTGAAAAGGTAGCCCTGCGGCTTGCCGGCGATGCGAGGGAAGTAGCCGTCGTTCGTCGCGCGCCCTTCCTTGCCGTGACAGACGACGCAGGCTTGCATGCGCTGCGCCATGCTGTTCGTCACTTTCGCCGTCGGGTCAGGCCTGACGCCCTCGGTGGCCTGCGCGAAGACCGCCGGAGCGGCACCTAACAAGGCAAGCATGAGGACAGTGGAAAGAAGGGATTTCATCGGCGTAAGCATGCACAACCAAAACGGACCATCACGCCGCCTACTGCCCCAGCGAGCCCACGGCCAGCGTGGCCAGGCCCCACAAGGTCAGGCCAAACAGCGCGGTCAGGCTGACAGCGACCACCGCCAGGGCGACTGGCTTTGCATGCGCCAGTTCGTCGCCAGCCGCCGCACGCCGGCGAATACCGAAGAAGCTCCACAACACCATCCGTACGTAGTTCAGGGCACCCATGCCGCACCTCGCTTTCGTGCCCCAAACTATGCCGGACCGGCTGCAACGTTCCAAGGCTCAGTTTCTTCAAAATTGACCATATCAGATGGCTCACCACAAGGGCATGCATACGTATCGGCGCCTGACTCGGTACAGTGGCTTACCTCTGAGCATCTGGCATAGCAGATGCGAGCCCACAGCCACCGCCCGATCACGCCCATGAAGCGATACGAAGC
>NZ_JBFUGE010001111.1:0-1187 GCF_056403075.1 Ideonella sp. P3_A4
CCCCTGGCACCGCGCGGGCTTTGGGTGGCGACGTGAGCTTCGAGGGTGGCTTGGGCAGCGACGGCGTGGTGCGCTTCTCGGCCCAAGGCATTGCCAGTGCCGAAGGCCTGCGCCAGGCCCATGAACTGAGCCTCGTGCCGCGCCTGGCCAGCGCGATGACGGGCCAGGCACCGTACAAGCTGCAGCTGGGCGTGACCAAGGGCCAGACCGAGCTGCAGATCACCAGTCCCTTGACCGGCATGGCGCTCGACCTGCCGGCGCCGCTGCGCAAGACTGCCGAGGCGAGTTGGCCGCTGCGCATCCAGACCCAGCTGCTGCCCACGAGCGCCGAGGCCAGCACGCCGCGTGACCGGCTTCACATCGAACTCGGCACCGCGCTGCAAGCGGACTATGAACGGCAGCTGACGCCCGAAGGCGCACGGGTGCAGCGCGGTGCGGTGGCGCTCGGCGAGGCCGCGCTGCCGCCGCTGCCAGCCAATGGTGTGACGGCTGCGGCGCAGTTGCCCCAGCTCAATGCCGACGCCTGGTGGGCTCGCGTGCGCACCGGCCTGCCCGAGGCGCGCAACGCTGGCGCACCGGCGGCCGAGGCGCATGAGCCCGATGTCACCGGCTACCTGCCGAACGACCTGTCGCTGCGCACCGCCAACCTGACGTTGAGCGGCCGGCGCCTCGGCAACCTGAACCTGACGCTGCAGCGGCGCGGCAGCGGTGACGGCGAAGCCTGGCACGGCACGCTGCAAGGCGATGCGGCGCAAGGCCAGATCGACTTCCGTCCGGCGAACGCTGGCGCGCCCTGGCCACGCTGGCAGGTGCGCCTCGCACGTCTGTCGGTGCCCGCGGCCGAGGGCGACGCGCCCAGCCCGACCGAGGCAGCGGCCGACGCGGCCCGCACCGCTGCCAACGCCACCACGCCACCGGCGATCGACCTCGTCGTCGACGAGCTCGAATGGCGCGGCAAAAAGCTGGGCAAGCTGGAACTCGAAGGCCGGCCGGCCGACGGCCCCGCGCCGCGCGATTGGCGGCTGGCGCGCCTGAACCTGGCCAGCGCCGACTCACGCCTGGCCGGCAACGGCCTGTGGGCGGCCGGGCGCAAGCGCATGACGCTGGAGTTGAAGCTCGACATGAGCGACGCCGGCAGCATGATCGAGCGATTGGGGATGGGCAAACAGGTGCGCAACGGCCACGGC
>NZ_JBFUGE010001112.1:0-1183 GCF_056403075.1 Ideonella sp. P3_A4
GTACGTGGCCATCTGCTCGACCTGGGTATCGGTGAAGCCTTGCGCAATCTGGTGCATGACCGTGGGACCGGCGCCTGCCTGCTTGAACGATTTCATTCGCGCGAGGAACTGCGCGGACGGCATGCCCGCCAGAGGAGCCAAGGCCGAGCCTCGAGGCGGACTGCCTTCACTGCCGTGGCAGTTGGCACAGGTGGCCGAGAGAGCGCGCGCGTTGAGCGCCTGCGAGTCCTGTGCCGATGCCGGTACAGCCAGCATCGTCAGCAGGAGGGCTGGCACCAGCAGCCAGGAACGCAAGTGAACGGAACTCATGGGCCTCCTTCTGTTTCTGATCAACTCGTCCGGGGCGAGTCACCCCAGCCAATAGAACGCCAGTCCGCCAAAGGCAGCGAGCAAGACCACCCCGGCGGTGCGAACGGCGAGCGTGTCGGCCGCATCCGGCGCTCGGACGCCGTGCTTGCGCCCGTTCGCCATCGGGGCAATCAAGTTGTCTTTCTTGAGCACGAGGTAGCCGAGGACGGCGATGACGTGCAACGCCACCAGCACGTAGATCACCCATTGCATTCGCACATGCAGCCACGTGGCCAGGCTGACCGTGCCCTCGGCGACCAGATGGACCAGAGGTCCGTCAGTGCTGATCGAGTCCGAACTGAACAGTCCGCTGATCGCCTGGATTAGCAGAACCGAAAGCATGGCGAACACTGCGACTGCGCCGGACGGCGTATGTCCGGCGTGTCGCTTGGCAAGCCCCTGTCGCAGGTAGGCGAACACAGTTCGTGGGGAGAACAGGAACGAGCTGAAGCGGGCATAGCGTGGGCCGACCACACCCCACACCAGCCGAAAGGCCAACAACGCGAGCGTGGCGATCCCGAGCCGAAGGTGCCAATCGATCCAGTTGCCGCCGAGTTGAGCCGTCACCACGGCTCCTGAAACTGTTGTCGCAAGCGCCCAATGAAAGACCCGGGTTGGCAGATCCCAGACCTTCACCCCAATCTTTACGGCAGGGGCGGAAGCTTCGCCAGGCGCCTCGTACCCGTAGGTCGTGTCGTTCATGGCGCTCTCTTTCGTCCGATGCTCGCCGTGTGGTGCTCATAGGCGGCCACGATCAGCGGTACGGCTGCCTCTATGTCGTCGGTTGTCGTGTCGTAACCAAGACTGAGCCGGATGGCGCCGTTCGCCTGTTGCA
>NZ_JBFUGE010001113.1:0-1183 GCF_056403075.1 Ideonella sp. P3_A4
CCTCTGTCTCAGTGCCGGGTCACATCTGCCATCCAGGCTGGTACCGTGCAATACGTCGTCCTTCGAGCGCTCAGCAGCCCAAGAACAGCCCAGCGTCTGTCAGGCCGGTCAGTATTCGCTCGAAGCCCTTTGCCACTCCAGGGTTGCTTCGGTGAGGTTGCACAAGAAGTTCGGCTTCTCCGAGGTCGGCGTCTTTCGAGAATACGCCGTCAAGCGCGGTCAGTTCATCAGTTCTCTATGGATGCAACGCCTCTTTTGAGCCAGCAACCTAACCCCTCCGTCAAGGGGACGTCCTGCGGCAAGCCGCAGGCCGCCCCTTACGTCGAACGTTAGGCCCTCAATGCCGGTGACCTTCTACCGAGAACATTGCAAGCCGGTCGTTGCTCCTAGTGAACGCAAGCTGGCGCTCGAGCTATCCCGAACTCGAATGTCCTATGCAAACGTCACCAACGATGCCGGTCAATACGTTCAAGTGGCTGGTGGGCCTGGCCTGTTCCTGTTGGAACGCCATGAACCCGATGGGGCCCACTATCGCGCCTCTCAAGAGAAACCAGTAGCACCACATCCTGATGGAACAATACTGGCCTTCAGTGGTGGCAGCGTGGCAATGGCACAGCGTGATTGGTTCCTACTCCAGCAGGTCACTGAAGTCTTTGCAGCATTCGCAGAGGGTCGGGAGTGGCCGCCGTATGTTCACTGGAGCAAAGTCGATCTTGGTGCCTCTCGCTTGGCCTAACCCCTCAGTCAAGGGGACGTCTTGCGGCAAGCCGCAAGCCGCCCCTTACCTCGAACGTTAGGCATCACAAATCAGCCTGATTAGCGATGATCCTCAGCCATGCGAAGCGATGGAAGGGGCGCCGGTTTGCAGGCCACCGCGGCACGAATGAGGCTTTGCATCAGGAGCTTGAGATCGAACCGCCGGTTGAACCGGTACTGATATTCGGCCAGGTATCGCTCGGCGTACTTGTTGAACTTGAAGGCATGGTAAGTACCCGTGATGGCCGTCTTCAGGTTACCCAGCACAGTGTTGATCGCCTTGAGTTCAGCGATCTCGCAAGCCTGCTTGCCGCCACCGGTCACGATGGCTTGGTGGACCGCCAGGCGGTTCCATGCCGTGTAGTTGAAGCTCGGCGCTCCATCGGAGACCACCAGGCTGCCGGGCTCGAGACTGTTCAGGCAGAAC
>NZ_JBFUGE010001114.1:0-1183 GCF_056403075.1 Ideonella sp. P3_A4
CCCAGTACGACTACGACACCGCGGGCCGGGTGATCAAGGCCACGGTGGGCTCCGGCACCGATGCGCGCATCACCAGCCTGCGCTACGACATCTGGGGCCACAAGACCCAGGAGCTTGGCGGTGAGAGCTCGCTCAAGCTCACCGGCAACGTCACCGACGACAACCTCGTCTGGACCAACGAGGCGGTCGACTCCACCTACGACGCGGCCGGGCGTCTGACCAGCACGATCGATGCCAACAACTACCGCACGCGCTACTTCTACGACCTCGACGGGAACCTGCGCTACACCGTCAACGCCCGCGGCGAGGTCGAGCAACACGACTACAACACGCTGGGCCAGCGCACCGCCGTCACCCGCCTGGGCACGGCCATCAGCCTGACCGGCATTCCCCTCGGTGGCCTCGTCACGAAGGCGTTGCTGGATGCGGTGAACAACCGCGCCGACAAGACCCAGGACTCCACAACGCTGTACCAGTACGACGGCACCGGGCGGCTGTCCGGGATCACCACCGCCGACAACGCGCTGACCTGGATCAACTACAACACCTTCGGCGAAGCGCGCGAGCGCTGGGTGCCGTGGCAAGGCGGCGCCGACATCAACGGCAGCAAGCGCCAGGACACCTACGCCTACGACCGCCGCGGCCTGCTGCTGGACACGGTCAGCGACGCCAGCGGCATCGCCGCCAAGGTCAGCACCGAGTACGACGCCTTCGGTCGCGCCGTCAAGCTCACCGATGCGAACCGCGTGAGCACCACGCAGGTCTACGACCGTCTGGGCCGCGCTGTCCAGGTCATCAACAAGCTGAGCAAATCCAGCTACAGCAGCTACGACGCGTTCTCGCAGGTGCTGACCACGCAGGACGAGAGCGGCCAGGTCACGACCTACACCTACGACAAGGGCAACCGCAGCGTCACGATGTCGACGCAAGAAGGCGTCACCGTCACGACCAAGCGCACCGTCTTCGGCGAGGTCTGGACCGTCAAGGACAGCAAAGCCACCACCACCTACACCTACGACCACGACGGCCTGCTGACCGAGAAGAAGGTCGGCTCGCTGGTGGTGGACTCGCGCCAGTACGATGTGGGCGGCCGGCTGAAGATCCAGACCGACGGCAACAAGGTCGACACCAGCTTCACCTACGACGAAGCCAACCGCGTGCTCACCCGCACGGTCGAGTACAC
>NZ_JBFUGE010001115.1:0-1177 GCF_056403075.1 Ideonella sp. P3_A4
GTCGCGTGTTGGACCCCGTCAAACGTTTGATGCGCGAATCTGGCCGCCTGGCGGCACGCGACCTTGCCACACCTTTTGTATGGGAGCAGAAGGATGAACTGGGCAGCTTGGGCGTCAGTCTGGAGCATACGCGCCGCGCGTTGCAGGCCTTGTTCAGCGAAATTGAAACCAAGAATTTGATGCTGGAAAAGGATATAGAACAGCGCGCATTGACGGAGCAGGAACTCCAACGCCACCGTGATCATCTGGAAGAACTGGTTCGGGAGCGAACCAGCGAACTGCAAACAGCGAAGGAGCGTGCCGATATCGCCAATCAGGCAAAGAGCAAATTCTTGTCGAGCATGACTCATGAACTGCGCACCCCGCTGAACGCGATACTTGGCTATGCACAGATTCTCAAGTACGACAAGGGCTTGAGCGAGCGGCAGACAGCCGGTCTGAATACCATTCAGCAAAGCGGCGAGCATTTGCTGGCACTGATCACAGACTTGCTCGACATGGCAAAGATCGAATCCGGGAAATTCGAATTGCTGCCCGAGCCTGTCAAACTGAAGGCCTTCTTGCAAGGCATTGTGGACATCATGCGCGTACGCGCAGAACAAAAGACTCTGCAGCTGATCTTTGAGCCGTCAATGCATCTGCCGCATACTGTGATGCTGGATGAAAATAGATTGCGCCAGGTGCTCCTCAATCTTCTCGGGAATGCGATCAAGTTCACCGATTTCGGATACATAAGAATGAGGGTCTCGGCCACCAATGAAAGCGCCAATAAGACACGCTTGGCTTTTGAGATCGAAGATACCGGCGTCGGTATCAGCAAGACCCAACTGGACTGTATTTTTCAGCCATTTGAGCAAGTTGGCGATACGCGTCGAAAATCGGGCGGCACCGGGCTGGGGCTTTCGATCAGCCAACAGCTGGTGCGCCTGATGGGCAGCGATATTCAAGTGACCAGTCATATTGGCGCTGGCAGCAGATTCACTTTCGAGATTGTGGTGCCTGTCGGTGCCAGCGATATTCTTCCGGTTGCGCCGACGCGCCTGGCCGTGGCGTATCGCGGGCTTCGAAAGAAGATCCTGGTGGTCGACGACGTGGTTGCAAACCGGGAAATGCTGAAAGACTTGCTGAGCGGACGTGGGTTTGACGTTTATTTGGCGGTGAACGGCCAGGAAGGCAT
>NZ_JBFUGE010001116.1:0-1177 GCF_056403075.1 Ideonella sp. P3_A4
ACCCGGTTGCGCTGCAACAGCGCGATGCCGAGCTCGACGCTTTGCGGCGAGAAGTTTTCCCCGACAGCTTCCAACAACCCTAAGAACAGAAAGCCCCGATGAAACTCACCTCCTTCTTTGCGCGGCTGACCACCGGCATCGCGCTGATGAGCGGCCTGGCTGCTCAGGCCGAGACCTACGTCTACGTCACCAACACCACAGCGAACCCGCTGACCGTCTCGACCGTTCAATACGGCGACAAGACCCTCGTGCGCAACAGCCAGTGGGGCACCTACGACCCGGTGATCCCGCCCTATGCGACGCGCCGCGTGGCGTGGATGAACCGCGACGAAGGCATCACCAACGGCAAGAACTTCTACTTCGACACCACCGTCAACGGCGCCCGCGGCGGGCCGCAGGTGCTGAAGCAGCGGCTGCGCGGCAAGCTCATCGGCTCATCGCTGTGGCAAGGTGCCAAGGCGGCCTCGTTCGAAACGCCGTGGTACTACGACCGCAGCATCCACACCAACACCGTGGTGCCGGACGAGCAGCTGTCGTTCAAGGCCGAGTTCACCGGCGGCTACGACGACGTCTACTACATCGTGCACGACGCCAACGTGAAGGAAGCGCGCACCGACGACCCCAACACGCTGAAGGTTCTGGCCTACAACACCTGGGGCATCTTCGTCGCGAAGAACATCTGCGAGCGCTACGCCGCCATGCCCTCGGCGATGACCGGCTTCGACGCGATCGTGCTGTCCGAAGCCTTCGATGGCGGCTGCCGCGAACAGCTGCTGAACGACCTGCGTGCCGAGTACCCGTATCAGTCCCGCCTGGTCGACCAGCCCGGCAACATCATGAACGGCGGCGTCGTCGCCGTCAGCCGCTGGCCGATCGCTGCGCAAGACGTGCACATCTACCCCGACTGCACAGGTGACAACTGCTTCTCGAACAAAGGCTTCATCTACTTCGAGATCATCAAGCAGGGCAAGGCCTACCACGTGCTGGGCACGCACACCAACGCCTACAACGGCACGCAAGATCGCCAAGTACGCCTGAGCCAGCTCGGCCAGATGGGCAGCTACGCGGCCGCCCACGGCGTGCCCGCCGCCGAGCCGGTGACCTATGCCGGCGACCTGAACGTCGACCGCTACGCGACGCCGGACGACTACGTGCAGATGCTGGGCCTGCTGCACGC
>NZ_JBFUGE010001117.1:0-1176 GCF_056403075.1 Ideonella sp. P3_A4
GAGTTGCCCTGCGGGTCGAGATCGACCACCAGCGTGCGCTGRCCGGCGGCCGCGCCGATGGCAGCCAGGTTGCAGGTGATCGTCGACTTGCCGACACCACCTTTTTGGTTGAACACGACACGGCGCATGGCAGGCTCCCAGGGGTGAGGGGAGGATTGTGCATCGCACAATCAAACCTTCACCACCCGGTAACCCGGATCGTGCTGCGCCGCGACAACAGCAGGGGATTAGGGTGTCGGCGGCGGTGCCCGCCAGACCATCACCGGGATTTCGCTGTGCGCCAACACGCGCTGGGTTTCGCTGCCCAGCAGCGCGCTGATCAAGCCACGCTTGCCATGCGAGGCCATCAGGATCAGGTCGCAGCCCAGCCGGCGCGCGGCCTTGCAGATCGCGTCGTGCGGGTGGTCGCTCAGCTCCGAGACAGTGGCGCATTCGACGCGGGCTTCGTCGGCCGTGCGGCGAATGAAGTCCAGGTAGCGCTGGGCGTGGGCCTGGGCGTCCTGGGCGAAGTGGTCGCGCGTCTCGTCGATCGCCGCGGCGCGGTAGCTGAGCAGGTGGAACTCCGGCATGGCGTGCAGGCCGGTGATGCGCGCGCCATGCTGGCGTGCCAGTTCAATGCCGTTGAAGATGGCGATCTCGGACAACCGGGAACCGTCGGTGGGCAGCAAGATGTGTTTGAACATCGTGACACTCCGGTCGATTTGCCGGGCGCACCCCGGGGCCTGTGTCTCAGGACACTGTTCGCCTCTCGTTTCCCTCGAACCGACCGGTCCGGCATCGGGCGGTCTGCCAAAGCATCATAGGCTYGCGCCGATGCCGCCACAAGTGATGGCCGTCAAGCTGGCTCGTCAGCTGTGGGCCTGGGCGATACGCGCTGCCAGCCCGGCGACGAAGACGTCGACATAGGCCTCGAAGCCGCTGTCCAGCGGCTGCTGATGGCCCGGTGTCCAACGCAGGATGAACGCGTGGTCGGCCATGCGCGGCAAGTGTCTCGCCAGCACCGAGTGCTCGATTGCCGGGATCTGCCGCACGCGGTGCTGCAGGTCGGCCGCCCAGCCTTCGGGGTCTTCGGCCGGCAGCGGTGCGAGCTCCAGTGTGGCGAAACCGCAGAGCGCCGCCACCACGGCGTTGTAGAGGTCGACGACCTGCTCGTCGGCGCAGCCCGCCTGCTGCAGC
>NZ_JBFUGE010001118.1:0-1175 GCF_056403075.1 Ideonella sp. P3_A4
GCGCAAGACGTCCCCTTGACGGAGGGGTTAGGCCGCTGCCTTTGCAACATAGATGGCCCTGGCTTCATTCATGAACCCTCTAAAGTACGCGACAGCGCTCTTTGGCGCATCAGGGAACGCGTCGCAATCGTCTTCGACTTCGAGAAGATGCTGGTACAGAAACTGTGCGCTTTTGATTGCGGCGGAAAGATTTGGAATGTTCATGCGCTCCTCTTCGTCGAGGTGGGCAACAAACTTGTCTCGATAGGTGCGTACTTCCTGGACGTAGTCGTCGAAGAACCGATCAGTCAAGCGAATGTGATCAAGAAGCGCGGGTAAGAACACCGCATGGTCTGTAACCGATTTCCGCCAGTCATGCTTTGCTCTCTTGTCGCCGAACATCTTGCACCATTCAAGCAGGCCAATGTCGAGGAAGTTGTTATGCGCAGTAATCCAAAACTGCTCACCAGCCCATGCCTGACCGGAATCGTGCGCTACGCGATAGAACGCGAGATTTCGCAGACAGTGTAGGCAGAGAAGGGCAGTGCGGCGAAGGCGGTCGCGACGGGACATTTCAGAGGCCTAACGTTCGACGTAAGGGGCGGCCCGCCTGCGGGACGTCCCCTTGACGGAGGGGTTAGGCCAACGTGGGGCAAACGAAGAGAGATAGGAGCAAACCGCCAGCACCGGGCGGAACGCCGATGACTGCAGCCATTGGCGCGACGACAAAACGGTGGAGACTTTCTGCATTTGGTGCTTGCCAGTTGTCGCACTTGGCTCCCGTAGCGCTGGAAGCGCTGCCACCGGGCTGTTGCTACCGGCGAAACGATTTTGAGCACCACTCGGAAATGCCCATTCCACCATGCACAACTTCAGCCACAAACATATGAGCATTCCGCAGGCCATGCTTGCCACCAACCCAATGAAGAACGAGAAGGGTTTGGTCTAGCTAGGGTCAAACGCCCCAGTGACCTGAGCTCGTCGATATTCTTAGCGGTGAAGTCTTCGTATGTCTCATGGACTCCGTACTCCGCGCGCAGGCTGCGACCGAGAGATCGCTCCAATGATGCAAGTGAATCTTCAGGAATCGCTATGGGCATCATAGGCGTATCCACCTTCTTGGGCCTAACGTTCGACGTAAGGGGCGGCCGCAAGTGGGCGAAGCCCGCTTGTGGACGTCCCCTTGACGGAGGGGT
>NZ_JBFUGE010001119.1:0-1175 GCF_056403075.1 Ideonella sp. P3_A4
CTACTACGACCGCGCGGACAAGATCAAGGCGGCCGTCCACATCCACTCAGATTGGGCCTGACTGGCGGCGCATGGGTCGATGGGCAGGGAGCGCTTCACCTGGGCATGTGGATCGCGCCCGGGGCGCTGAGAGACCATTGGGGACTCACGCATGAGTTCACCCACGGATGGCAGTCATGGGCTGGCTACAAGGGCGGCATGACATGCGACCAGAGCAACACCTGCGGATGGATCTACGAGAGCCACGCGAACTTCGCGCCGCATCAGTTGCCTGAATACCAGGACAACGTGCACTGCTCTGAAATGCTGGGCAACGCGCCGCACCTGTACCTCGGCTCGACCCGCGACAGGTACTGCAATTGGCAGTTCATGGAGTTCCTGAAGGACAAGCATGGCCAGGCCGCGGTCACCGGCATCTGGACCACCTCCGGCGCTGATCCCTTCACGAACCTCCAGCAGTCGCGCGGCTGGTCATTGGCCAAGCTCAACGACTTCATCGGTGACTGGGCGATGCACAACGTGGTGTGGGACTACAAAGCCACCCCCGGAGCCTTTCGAGCCACCTACGGCGACATCACGCGGACCGATCGAGCCGAGCGCATGCACCGGCTCATGCCGCTGGAAGCGCTGGACGACAAGTGGGCCACCAACCGCCGCTTCGTGTCGCCGTACTACGGAGCGCCTCAACGCTTTGGCTACAACGTGGTGCGGCTGTATCCCACCAGCGGCGCGACCACCGTCACGGTCAAGTTTCGCGGCATTGACCAAGCCGGCTCCGATGCGGGCTTCCGCTGGGGACTGGTGGCTACCAACAATGACTTCACCTCGGCGCGTTACAGCGTCCTCAAGCGTGGCCTGGACGGCGAGCGGACGTTTCGCGTCCAGCCTGGCGAACCGCTTTTCCTGGTGGTCGCGGCCACGCCCAAAGCCTACAAGTCAATCGTCTGGGACCGGGACTACAACTCGATCTGGCGCTACCCCTACATGATCGAGCTGACCAACGCTTGGCCCGAAGGTTTTCGCAACGGCGCGCGTGATGCCTGCCCGTCCGGTACGGTGCGCCACGCCAACGGTGGTGGTTGCGCACCGTCTGCCACGCCCGCCAGCTTCTATGTCGGGCCTTATGCACGCATCTTGCCCGGCGGCCACGCCAGCGGCTCGGCACGGATCGATGA
>NZ_JBFUGE010001120.1:0-1172 GCF_056403075.1 Ideonella sp. P3_A4
GCCTGACGCTGACCACGCCGTTGCGCCCCGCGTTGAGCGCCGCCACCGGCGCGCCCGGCGCGCTGATGGACTTTCACCCCAGCACCACCTACACCGTGCACCTGACCGGCGGCGGCGAGCTGCAGGGCAAGACCGTGGGCCATGTGGAGACCCCGCAAGGCGTGTACTTCTTCCCGCCGGTGGACGAAAGAGGCGACAAGGGCGCTGTCCTGCGCATGTTCTGCCCGCGCAGCGCCTACGACTCGTTCGACTTCGGCCCGCGCCTGGGTGAGCAACTGGTGGCCGACAACACTGCCACGCCGGCGCAGATTGCCGCGGCGCTGGCCGAACAGGCCCGCATGCGCGAGCAGCGCATCGGCGACGTGCTGCTGGGCAGCCGCGTCGTCAGCCCCGAACAATTGATGCAGGCGCTGGAAGCCCAGTCGCGCATGCCGATGGTGCGTGTCGGCGAGGCACTGATCGCGCTCGGTTTCATCACCGCGACGCAGCTCGGCGACGCGCTGGCCCAACAGCGCGGCGACCGCTCGGTGCCGTTGGGCGAGCTGCTGGTTCGCAGCGGCGCGGTGCAGCGGCAAGACCTTCGCACGGCGCTGGCCCGCAAGATGGGCTACCCGGTGGTCGACACCGACGTCTACCCGATCGAGGCTGAAGCCGTGCGCAGGCTGCCGATCAGCGCCGCCAGGCGCCTGCAGGTGCTGCCGCTGCAGTTGCTGCCAGGCCGGCTGGTGATTGCGATCGAAGACCCATCACGCCGCGATGTGCTCGACGAGATCGAGTTCATCGCCCAGTGCAAAGTGGTGCCGGTGCTGCCGGTCGCCGACCACCTGAACCGCTGCATCAGCCTGATGTACCAGAAGCACGGGCTGGACGACGGCAGCAGCAGCCCGAGCCCGATCGACCCCAACGGCGCCATCAACTTCGACGAAGGCGGCACCGACCAGTTGCTGGCCGCGCTGGAACTGTCGTACGACAGCGCACCGACGCACAACGAAGACGAAAAGCCGATCGAGCAGAGCGACAACTCGCTGGTGCGCTTGATCAACACCATGATCGTCGAGGCGCATGCTCAGAACGTCTCCGACATCCACATCGAGACCCACCCGGGCCGCGAGAAGGTGCGCATCCGTTTCCGCCGCGACGGCGTGCTCAAGCCCTATCTCGAACTGCCGCAC
>NZ_JBFUGE010001121.1:0-1171 GCF_056403075.1 Ideonella sp. P3_A4
TTCCCGCCCTCGCCTCGCCTGGACCGCAAAGCTGCTGCTGGCCCCGGCCCTCGTGGCGCTGGCCCACAGCGCCGCCGCCGCGACCATCTGCGACCGCTACTGCGACGGCCGCGACCCGGCGCTGTCACCCGGGGATCGCCAGGCAGTGAGCACGACGATCTACTCGCGCAAGCTCGTCTTGCACTTCGACGATGCCGACGACATGGGCTGGGCCTCGATCGAGAACGGCTCGCCCGGCGACGAGGTGTGGCTCGACCGCTCGTTCGACAACGGCCGCAGCTGGGCCGGCGGCAGCAAGCTGGGCGACACCACCGTCCCCACGGGCAACCAGGGCTGGCGCACGCTGATGTTCAACGCCGACGACTGGGCCAATCGCGGCGTTGGCGTGCTGCGCGCCTGCGGCAAGGCCGGCGACCGCCCCGAGATCGCCTGCACCCCCTGGGCGCGAACCACGTGGAATGCCGGCGACCGGCGCACCGCCGCCGCGACGGCGCTGATGGGCTTCTACAACCAGGGCTCGGGTTTGTTCGATACCACCGGTTGGTGGAATTCAGCCAATGCGCTGACGGCGCTGATACAGAACATTCAGGTCAGCGGCATGGGGAGTTATACCTACGCCATCGAAAACACCTACGACCGCAATATCAATGCAGCCAAGGGTCAATTCCGGAATGACTATATCGACGACACCGGCTGGTGGGGACTGGCCTGGATCGCCGCATATGACCAGACAAAAGACCAGCGCTACCTGAATACCGCCAAGGCCGACGCCGACTACATGGCCACATTCTGGGATGGCACCTGTGGCGGCGGGGTTTGGTGGAGCGAGGCAAAAACCTACAAAAACGCGATCTCCAACAGTTTGTACCTGCACTTGAACGCGGCGCTGCATAACCGCATCCCGGGCGACACGCTGTATTTGAAGCGGGCCAAAGACGAATGGGCTTGGTTCAAGGGCACTGGCATGGTCAACGCCGACAACCTCGTCAACGACGGCATCAGCCTGACGACCTGCAAGAACAACGGCTCGCAGGTCTGGTCTTACAACCAGGGCGTGCTCGTCGGCGCGCTGGCCGAGCTGTACCGCGCCACCGGCGACACGTCGGTGAAGACGATGGCCAAGCGCATCGCCAATGCGTCGACCACGACGCCGCTGCTGCATGTCAACGGC
>NZ_JBFUGE010001122.1:0-1169 GCF_056403075.1 Ideonella sp. P3_A4
CATCGATGGCGTACCCGCTGACGTAGTTCCAGTCAATAACGGACAGTGGCACGGCCGGCATCTCCACCACGTCGTACTGTGTGGCTGCGGCCTGGGCGCTGCATGCCGCCGCGGCCAAGCTCAAAGTCATCAATAGCGATTTCGACATAGATATTGGGCTCGCTGTGGGCGAGTTCAGTTCATCCGTCCGCGCTTGTAACGCGTTATTGGGTGACTGACAATCCCGAAGCGCCGAGATGCAGCGGCTGACGCGAAGTCGAAGGTGATCCGTGCGCTTGGCGACGGCGGCGCCTGTGGCGCATTTCGGCTGGAATTCAGCCCCCGATGTAGTGCATCTCGACGCGGCGTTCGCTGCTGGCGGGCGCCAAAGCCGAACCGCGAATCTCGGAGTAGCGGTCGGTGCGTTCGGCCCAGATGTGGGCGATGGTCGACGAGATGTCGGCATCGCTGGCACCGCCGCGCAGCAGCGCGCGCAGGTCGTGGCCGTGGGTGCCGAACAGGCACAAGAAGAGCTGGCCCTCGGTCGACAGCCGCGCGCGGTTGCAGTCGCGGCAGAAGGCCTTGGTGACGCTGGAGATCAGGCCGACTTCGCCGCGCCCGTCGGCATAGGCCCAGCGCTCTGCCGTTTCGCCGGCCACGCCGGTATCGATCGGTTCGAGCGGCCATTCCTGCTGCAGGCGCTGCAGCAGTTCGGACGAAGGCAGCACGTCGTCCAGCCGCCAGCCGTTGGTCGCGCCTACGTCCATGAACTCGATGAAGCGCAGCGAGACTGCCGTGCCGTAATGGTCGCGGAAATGCCGCGCCATCGGCAACACCTGGTCGTCGTTGACGCCGCGCTTGACGACCATGTTGACCTTGATCTGGCCAAGGCTCACCTCGAGCGCCTTGTCGATACCGGCCAGCACCTCGGCCACCGGGAAGCCGACGTCGTTCATGCGCTGGAAGATTGCGTCGTCGAGCGCGTCCAGGCTCACCGTCAGCCGGTTCAGGCCCGCGGCCTTCAAGGCGGAGGCCTTGCGGGCGAGCAGCGAGCCGTTGGTGGTCAGCGTCAGGTCCAACGCCTGGCCGTCGGGCGTTCGCAGCGCGGCCAGCATCTCGACCAGGCCTTCCAGATGCTTGCGCAGCAGGGGTTCGCCCCCGGTCAGCCGGATCTTGCGCGCCCCCAACTG
>NZ_JBFUGE010001123.1:0-1165 GCF_056403075.1 Ideonella sp. P3_A4
GTTCCTGGCGCGGCCCACGGCGCAGAACATCGGCTTCGTTCTGCACACGACCGACACCGCCGTGCCGCAGCACACCTGGAACACGCTGGGCAACAACCACTCGGACTGGGAAAGCTGGGTCTTCACGTACTACGACAGTGAGCAGCTCGGCGCCTTCAACCTGGTCGAGCAGGCGATGGCTGACATCACGCCGCTGTCGCCGACCGCGACCGACGTGCGGCCGGTGCTCTACCAACTGGGTGCCTACTCGTACGCCAACGGCACGCTGGTGCTGTCGTCGACCGCGCATGCCGACCGCGTGATGGTCGGGCGCAAGGTCGTGCCGCATGCCATCGCGATGGTGGTTAACGTCCTCAACCGCGCCGCCGAGCGCCTGGTGCAATGAAGCGCTCATCCTTGAGGGCCTGGGCCCTGATTCCCGCCTTGATCGCCACTCCTTGGGCTTTGTATGCGGCACCCGCTGCCGATGCGAGCACGGTGCTGCGTGTCAACGAATGGCGCCTGTCGGCAGCGTCGATGGACTTGCTCTATCGCGCCGCCAAGCTGCAAGACCCGCAGGCCACACGGCAAGCCGTGGCCGAAGCCGCCGCGCAAGACCACCTGCTGGGTAGTTATGCGCAAGCGCWGTTCCGCGACGAGCAGCTGTTCGTTGGCGCACGCGTCGGCTTTGCGCTCGAAGCTGCGGCCGAGGCCAGCTTGGTTGCCACGCTGGAGCGCGTCTACCAGCCTGCACTCGACCAGGCATTCGGGGCCGAAGGGCCGCAGCGCTTTGTCGTTCAGCGCCATGCGCTCGACATGGGCACATTGCGGTCGCAGCTCGGCGACGGTTCGGTCGCTCGCCTGGACGACCAACTGGCAGCAGGTGGCGAAGACGCGCTGGCGCGAGTGAGCCTGCTGGACTACCGCTTCGGCAACGGGCCGCTGCAACAGGTGACGCTGCGCGATGTGTGGCGGCAGCTGGACGTGCATGGCCGCCAGGCGCTGGCGCGGCAAGACGCCGAGTTCGTCCACCGCCAGGCCTTGCGGCTGGTGCGGGCGAGCTTCGTGCGCCACTGGGCCACCAGCCAGGGCGGCTTGCAAGCGGCTGACCTGCAAGCCCTGCAGCAGCTGATGGTGGACCGTGAGCGCCGCTTCGCACTCGAGCAGGCGATGGGCGCCAGCGGTG
>NZ_JBFUGE010001124.1:0-1160 GCF_056403075.1 Ideonella sp. P3_A4
CCATCCAACGCGCGGACCAAGCCATCAGAGCGCCAGCTCCCCAATTGCTTCAGAAGGTGCTAGGAGGGACTGTTGATGGTGATATCGACCGCGCCGGTCTCGAAGTCGGCCTTGCAACTACCTGATATTGCTGGGACTCCAAGGACGCCCAGGCGAAAGTCAATGCGGCATGGCTTTCCCTTTCTTTCGGCAAGGGGGCCGTAGCCGGCAAACGCTGTCGCGACCCAAACGTCGACGGCCGGATGAACGACAAAAGTCGCGTCAGCGAGGTGCATCTGCCATCCATCAGGATCGCGACCCTCATAGGGGATCACTTGGCGCCGAGTGCCATCGACACCACCATCGAACCGTCCGTATGGCGGATGAATTCGGAAGAGGATGAATGGCGCGGTGGCTCCGACGAGTCCTACGTTGCGCATGCCCAGCAACAAGCTAGGAACACCACTGTCAGTGCTAACACGCGCCATCGGTTCTATCCGCGCAGTCGACCGTCGGGCAAACATGTCGGCTACTTGCGTGTGTTCCATTTTCATGAACGAACCGGACGAGCGGGTGAAATACTGTCCCAGGCCTGCAAGCGCCATTACCGGGCCGACTGCGGGAACATAGGTCGCCACAAACCCGGCTCCTTGCCTTGACTTCAGATGAATGTGGTTGACGCCGACCGGGGCCGGAGAGGCTAGTGAAGGAGTGAGTTCTAGGAGGCGGCTAAGGGTGAGCCTTGCATGCCTTATGCCGGGAGCGGCGACGACCTCATCGACCCCGCTTCTTGGGTTCTTGCGCGCATCAACGCCCCAAATGACAACGCCTCCTTCAGCATTCGCAAAGCCCGAAAGGGACCTGGCCAACGTTTCTTTGTCTTCGCGGCTGGAGAAGTCCTCAGTCTTCAGAAGCTTGAAGTCAAGCGCGTGGTTCTCCTGCCCAGTGCCAACCATTCGCCTGACTTGTGCGGCCGTTAACTTCTTGAACCATTCGAATTGCGTCAGCAATGTCACGTCCCCCCATTTCGCCAGGTCTTCCCTAGACGATCGCCATGCTGCGCGCAATCCTGACCGACGGCAAGACTGAGGTCGGCCCCTTCAATCAGTGTTCCAAACGGGTCGGAAATGTGAATTCGGACTGAAGCGAAGCGGTCACCGGCGCAGCACGGACCCATGCTC
>NZ_JBFUGE010001125.1:0-1159 GCF_056403075.1 Ideonella sp. P3_A4
CGCTGCGTGACCTGGTGCATGCGATCCCCTACTACGCGATCAAGGCCGGCCTGCTGACTGTCGCCAAGCAAGGCAAGAMGAACRYSTTCTCSGGCCGCATCCTCGAGATCGAGGGCYTGCCKGACCTGAAGRTCGARCAGGCSTTCGARCTGAGCGACGCCTCGGCCGAGCGCTCGGCCGCGGGCTGCACCGTCAAGCTGAACCCCGAGCCGATCAAGGAATACCTCACCAGCAACATCGTGCTGATGAAGAACATGATCGCTGATGGCTACGCCGACAAGCGCACGCTGGAGCGCCGCATCAAGTCGGTCGAAGCCTGGCTGGCCAAGCCGGAGCTGATGCAGGCCGATGCCGACGCCGAGTACGCGGCCGTGATCGAGATCGACCTGAACGAGCTGAAGGAGCCGGTGCTGTGCTGCCCGAACGACCCGGACGACGCCAAGCTGCTGTCCGATGTCGCCGGCACCAAGATCGACGAAGCCTTCATCGGCTCGTGCATGACCAACATCGGCCACTTCCGCGCGGCAGCCAAGCTGCTGGGCGGCCAGCGCGACATCCCGGTCAAGCTGTGGGTCGCGCCGCCGACCAAGATGGACGAGAGCGAGCTGATCAAGGAAGGCCACTACGCCGCCTTCGGCACCGCCGGTGCCCGCACCGAGATGCCGGGCTGCTCGCTGTGCATGGGCAACCAGGCTCAGGTGCGTGAAGGCGCGACGGTCATCTCGACCTCGACCCGCAACTTCCCGAACCGCCTGGGCAAGAACGCCAACGTGTTCCTGGCCTCGGCAGAGCTGTCCGCCATCGCCTCCAAGCTCGGCCGCATCCCGACCGTGGCCGAGTACCAGGCCGAGATGGGCATCGTGACCAAGGAATCGGCCAGCATCTACCGCTACATGAACTTCGACCAGATCGAAGAGTACGCGGATACGGCAAAGGGCGTGACCGTCTAACGTTCCGACTGAACGGGCGCGCTACACGGCGCCCGCGCCACAAAAAAGGCCACCTTCCGGTGGCCTTTTTCGTTGGCGCTCTCCAAGTGGCGTGCGCGGATCCGGCTCCGCCGGTCCGCTGCGCGGTCTTGCAGACCGCGGCGGGCCAGTGGCCCGCCCCTTCGCCAGGCATGAAAGGTCCACTGGACCTTTCATGTCCGGGCTCAGCC
>NZ_JBFUGE010001126.1:0-1153 GCF_056403075.1 Ideonella sp. P3_A4
GCAGACAGACTCATGGCGCCACCGAAAACAAACTATGGGAGCAAACATTGAAGCCACAACTCGCGCTGCTGCTCGCAGCCCTAAGCACCATGAGCCAAGCACGCCATCCAGGAGAGTCTGAGCCGCCAATCCCACCCGACGGCAGCCGATGCCAGGCGAACTCTGCGCCCACTCCTGCCCAAGCCAGAGATGAGGCCCTACGCGACGAAGTCCGGGCTGGTACTGCCGTACCCGATCACCAAGTGCAATTCGACGGCTTCGATTTTGACGTGTACGTCGATCGTTCGTTCAGCCCGCCCGTGGTGGTTGTGGCGCAGCCTCTTGAATCAATTAACCGCATATTCGAGATCGGGAGCATTCGAAAGCAGAAATACCTGATGCGAAAATTCACGGTGATGAAGCGAAACTACGAGCGGTCGATGCGGGGCGAACCGCTGCAAGCCGTGCCGACGGACGATCAACCGGCAAGTGCCGATGACGAGGGTGAGCCAGAGGCCGTAAACGACATCTACGAGTGCATCCAGTATTACCCGCAAGGAGATACCGGGTATACATACCTTCTTGGCGGAGGAAATGTCTCTCTGAATCAGGTGTATATCGATTTCTACGGTCGCCCGGGGTGGTCCAGTTTCCGTGGAGATGTGGAGCCAATCACGGCCGAAAGGGACAGACCGTGCCAGCGGACAGTTGGGACTTGGGGAAAGCCTGGCCAAGATCAGGGCGGGCATGGTATCGGCGCACGACTTGGTGGCTGGGGCGGCCGTGCGAATCTAACTCCGCAGGATAAGGTACTCAATGAGGGTAAAGAATGGAAATCCCTGGATGGCGCTGCAGACTTTTGCGCGACAGCGACTTACCTCACCAACCACCGGGTTGATATCGCATACGATGGCGGTGTATTGCGCCCTAGATCGTATACCGTGAGTACATACGCCTACACACCAACTTGCCCTCAAAAATTAGTTGTTGACGTAACGACCACTGTAGGCAATTACCTCCCCGCGCTGACAGATAACACGAATATGACATTGCACAGTAACGCGGTGAAGAGGGCGTGCACTATCTAAACTGAATCTAGACCAAACGAAGCCGGCGCAAGCCGGCTTCTTCTTTCCCGGCGGCGACTCCGCTCATTGCGCACTCGTCACCGACT
>NZ_JBFUGE010001127.1:0-1152 GCF_056403075.1 Ideonella sp. P3_A4
CCGCAGGACATTGCACTGATCGACGCGCAGCGGGGGYTGTCGATGTTCGAGAAGGTCGGCGTGCCGGTGCTCGGCATCGTCGAGAACATGGCGGTCTACTGCTGCCCGAACTGCGGCCACACCGAGCACATCTTCGGTGCCGACGGCGRCCGCAAGATGGCCGAACAGCGCGGCGTGGCCTACCTGGGCGCGCTGCCGCTGACGATGAAGATCCGGGAGCAGGCCGACAGCGGCCACCCGACGGTGGTGGCAGAGCCCGACAGCGAAGTCGCCGGCTTGTACAAGTCGGTGGCGCGTCAGTTGGCGGCGAAGGTGGCGCAAAAGGCCAAGGACTTCTCGGCCAAGTTCCCGACGATCAGCGTCTCGAAGTCGACCTGAGCAGGAGGCCGGCGCCGCCATACCGGTGCCGGCAGAACCCACCGCGCCTCAGGCCGGCAATGCCAGGTCGCGGATGTGGGTGGGGCCGGCGCGGCGCTCGATCTCGTCGCGCAGGCCGTGCAGCAGGCCGAACGAGAACAAGGCTTCCGCGGTGACGAACTCCGGGCCGACGAGCAGGCCGATCAGGTCGTCGGTGAAGGCGGGTTTGCGGCCTTCGTAGACATGGCCGAGGAACTGGATCACCCAGCCCAGCAGGAACAGGCCGAAGCCCCAGGCCAGCCAGGTGGTCACGCCATGGGCGGCCAGCGGCGCGGCCAGCATGATCAGCGCGCCATTGAGCAGGCTGACGGCGGCACCGAGCGCGAACTCGCCGCGCGTCAGGTACCACAGCGTGCTGATGCCCCACAGCAACAGCGCCGGCGTCAGCATCAACTCGCCGGCCGGGGTGGCCAGGTCCATCGCCGGTCGCGCCAGCAACACGCCGATGGCAAACACGATCATCGGGATGCCGACAAAGTGGGTCGCGATGTTGCGGCGGTCTCGGTGGTAGTGGGCGTACTGGATCAGCAGCTCACGGGCCGGACGAAAGGGTGAGGGCATGTCAGCCTCCCGGTGTCGGTGCATGACTAGTGTCCTGTCCCGCAAATAACTGTCATTGCGACGGGCCGCAATGGGGATGATCGCGAGACGACGAGCCGGGCAGATACCGTGTGGTATCTGCCCGGCTTGGCGGCGCTGCGAGCGCCCCATTTCGGCCCGCCCTTCGGGTTCGAC
>NZ_JBFUGE010001128.1:0-1152 GCF_056403075.1 Ideonella sp. P3_A4
CCGGCGCGCAGAACCTTGGGTGACCACAACGCGGCGGTGCCCTTGATTGCCAGCACCTGGCGTGCGCCGAACGCGGCAGCGCTGCGCAGGATGCTGCCGACATTGCCGGCGTCTTGCAGCCGGTCCAGCACGACGCTGGCGGCAGCAGGGTCGATGGCCGGCGCTTCTGGCGTGACGAGCAAGACGCCGAGCCGCGCTGGTGATTCCAGGCCGCTCAGCGTCTTGAACAGCTGATCGGGCACAAGTACCACGCGCCGAGCCTTGGTGGCCCAGCCGCGCCAATCGGGTCGTTCAGCCCAGGCGCTTTCAGCCAGCACCAACTCATCCAGCGCCACGCCGCGTTGCAGCGCCGCACCGACCAGGTGATCACCTTCGAGCCAGATTTGGCCTTGCTTGCGGTAGGCGCCCGGGTCGCCCGCCAGCTTGCGGATACGTTGCAGCAGCGGGTTGTCGCGCGCTGTGATCAGCAGCGGGTCGTTCACCGGCTCACTCCAGGTCGCCGAGTGCCACCCGCACCGGCCCGAAGGTGCGGCGGTGCACAGCGCAAGCGCCGTGCGTGCGCAACGCAGCCAGGTGCTCTGGTGTCGGGTAGCCCTTGTGGGTGGCGAAGCCGTACTGCGGGTGGGCTTCGTCCAGCACCGAGCACAGCCGATCGCGGTGCACCTTGGCCAGGATCGATGCCGCCGAGATCGATTTGACCTTGGCATCGCCCTTGACGATCGCCTCGGCCGGCACGCGCAGCACCGGCAGCCGGTTGCCGTCGACCAGCACCTTGGCTGGCAGCAGGCGCAGGCCCTCGACGGCGCGGCGCATCGCCAGCATCGTCGCGTGCAGGATGTTCAGCGTGTCGATCTCGTCGACGCTGGCCTCGGCGATGCTGCAGCACAGCGCCTTCGCGCGGATCTCGTCGAACAAGGCTTCGCGGCGCTTCTCGGTCAGGACCTTGGAGTCCTTCAGGCCGCGGATCGGCTTCAACTCGTCCAGGATCACCGCCGCAGCCACCACCGGCCCGGCCAGCGGGCCACGGCCGGCCTCGTCCACGCCCGCCACCAGGCCAGGCGCGTCAAAAACGAGCGAAATCTGCTCAGGCTTCAAGGATTTGCGCGATCGCATCGCCGGCCTTGCGCGCCGTGTCCTGGCGCAGTGTCAGGT
>NZ_JBFUGE010001129.1:0-1150 GCF_056403075.1 Ideonella sp. P3_A4
GCCCAGCATCGCCTGCGCGTCATACGGTGGGCGCCACGCCATCCGCACCGCCACCGGCTCGCTGCCGGCCGCACCTGCCGAGCGCCGCAATGCGCTGGGCGAGAGCCGGTAGCGCTCGGCAAACGCAGCGTTGAAGCGGCGCAGGCTGGCAAAGCCACTGGCCAGCGCGACGCGGGTCACCGGCAGATCGGTGTCGGTCAACAGGCGCTTGGCCAGCAGCAGGCGCTGCGTGGCCAGCCAGTCCATCGGGCTCACGCCGTGCGAGGCCTGGAAGACGCGGCGGAAATGCCGGTCGGTCACGCCCAGGCGCTCGGCCACTCGCGGCAAGGCGATGTCGTGGCCTTGTGCGACCGCGTGTTCAATCAGCCGGGCACCGGCGCGTGCCAGTGCTTGCGAAGAATCGGTGGTGGCCAACCCCGGCGCCAGCTCGGGCCGACAGCGCAGGCAGGGCCTAAAACCCGCGCACTCGGCGCTGGCCGCGTTGCCAAAGAAGCGGCAGTTTTCGCGCCGAGGCAGCCGCACTCGGCAAACCGGACGGCAATAAACGCCGGTAGACGTGACACCGACGAAGATGCGGCCGTCGAAGCGCGCATCGTGCGTCTGCAGCACCTGGTAGGCGGCGTCCGCAGTCAATGCGCCCGCTGGGCCCGGCTGTGCCCCCGGCCGCGGTTCAAGCCGCTCGGCTGCGGCCCGTTGCTTCTTGACGGTGGAAAGGTTATCCATGGCGGCCATGATAGGCCGCAGGCCGATTTCGGCTCGCCGTTTTCGGACCTGTTCCTGAACGAGTTTTCGTACTCGATTTCTTCCGGTCTACATGGCCTTGAACAGGTGCACGTAAGCCCGGCTGACTGGCAGCTCGTGCGCATGGCCACGCAGCCGCAGCCACAGCCGGCTGGCCTCGTCGCGGCGCGTGCTTTCAAGGTAGGCCAGGTTGATCAGCGTCGAGCGGTGCACCTGCCAGAACTCGAACGGGTCCAGCTGCGCCGCCAGCTCGGTGATCGGGGTGCGGATCAGGTGCTCGCGGCCGGCGGTGTGCACGCAGGTGTACTTGTCGTCGGCGCGAAAAAAGATCACCTCGTTCACTGGCACCTGGTGCGTCACTTCGCCGGCGCTGGCGCGGATCCAGCGCAGCGTGGGGGCGGGTGTGCCG
>NZ_JBFUGE010001130.1:0-1148 GCF_056403075.1 Ideonella sp. P3_A4
GTGCACGCGGGCACGCCAGCGCGGCTTTGGGATCTGGAATCGGCGCTCGCCACCGAAAGGCAGCGGCAGCACGAACGTCAGCATCTTGTGCGCATCGGGCAGTGACAGCACCACGTGGCTCGACGCGACGCGACGCAGCTCGGACGCCGCGGTGCGGAAGTCTTCATACGGCAGGTGCTCGAGCACCTGAAAAGCGGCAACCACGTCGTAGCTGGCGTCTGGCAGCGGGATCGCGGTGACGCTGCCCACGTGGGTGGGTTTGAGCGCCGGGTCGATGTCCATCGTCGCTGTTTCGCAGCCGAGCGTGCGCAGCAGCATGCTGTTGATGCCGGTGCCGACACCGACCTCGAGCACCGAGGCTGGCTTCAGCGCCAGCACCTCGCGCAATTGGTGCCAGTAGCTGCACCAGCGGCGGATGTCGACATAACGCTCGAACTGGTAGTGAGAAGCATCGACCTGCATCGTCGTCCGTGTCCGTGTGATTTTGGGAAGGAGCCGACTCAGGCCTGCGGCGGTGCGAGGCGGAGTTGCACCAGCTCGAGCAAGTCGTCGTGGACCGCGTCGGCCTGGGCGATGTCGGCGTCGCTCAAGGCATGCCCGCTGCGCACCAGAAAGTTTTGGCCGACACCGGCGGCGCGGCCCGCAGCCACGTCACCAGCC
This sequence comes from Ideonella sp. P3_A4, assembly GCF_056403075.1. Taxonomy (NCBI): domain Bacteria; kingdom Pseudomonadati; phylum Pseudomonadota; class Betaproteobacteria; order Burkholderiales; family Sphaerotilaceae; genus Ideonella; species Ideonella sp. P3_A4. Next base: position 661 of record NZ_JBFUGE010001130.1, read on the forward strand.
TTGTCGCCGACCAGGAACGAACGCGGCAAGTCCAGCTGTAGATCGTGCGCCGCTTGAAGCAGCATGCCAGGCGCCGGCTTGCGGCATTCGCAGGGCCCACGCATTGCTGGATCCGGGCTGCGCGGGTGGTGGGGGCAGTGGTAAATGCCATCCAGTTGAACGCCGGCTTCGGCCAGCAGGCCGCGCAAGTGCGTGTGCAGGCGCTGCATGTCGGCCTCGGTGTACAGGCCCAGTCCGATGCCGCCCTGGTTGGTGATCACGACCAGCGCGTGGCCCGTGCGTTGTAGCAGGGCCAGGGCATCGACCACGCMGGGCAGCAGCTCGAAGTCCTCGATCCGGTAGACGTAGTCGCGCTCGACGTTGATGACGCCGTCACGGTCCAGGAAGGCTGCCGGGCGCAGCGCGCTCACTGCGCCCACTCGTCGTAGCTGACGCTGGCGGTGCCGAACTTGCCGACCACGATGCTCGCGGCATGGTTGGCCCAGGGC
>NZ_JBFUGE010001131.1:0-1145 GCF_056403075.1 Ideonella sp. P3_A4
CCACGGCGGCAGGATGGTTCGCATCGCCGCGGGTGAGCCGCACCACTCTGTGCCGCAGGCAAAGATGATGTGGTTCGGATCGACCTCGCGGATCGCATCGCTCAGCTTCACGTAGAACGCGCGCAGCTTGTCGCCACCACTGCGAGGCTTGGCCTTGTTGACGATCGGCTCGTCGAGCAACTCGTAGCCGGCGACCGCGGTCTCGTTGGCGTAGCGCGCGGCGATGGCCTGCCACAGGCGAATCGTCCACGGCTGGTAGATCTCGGGCTCGGTCCACAGGTGCGGCACGCCATCCACCGTGTCGGACATCAGCTCGTTGCTCTGCCCACCCGGCGCCGCATGCAGGCACAGCACGATGGCGATGTTGTGCGCCTTGCCCCACGCCACCATCTGGTCCAGCCAGTCCCAGCCGCTTTGCAGGTACACGCCATCAGACGGCGACAACCAATGGTGGTTGATCGACACGCGCAAGGTGTTGACGCCCCAGCGCTGCATGCGCGCGAAGTCGTCTTCCGTCATGATGTTGTGGTTCCAGTCCTGCCAATACTTGTCGTAGGCAGACGGGCTCATCATGCCGGCCAGGGTCTCATGGATGCGGGTGTGGCCGTAGTACCAGAGGTATTTGCCGTCACCATCGGGCCACTCGATCATGTAGGCCTCGACATTGGTCCACTCACCGGCGCCGAAGCCCTTCATCACGAAGTTCCTGCCGGTGGCGTCGACGATCTTMTGGCCGCTGACGCGCAGGCCTTGCCAAGATTCAGGCGGCTGGGCCATGGTGGCCCCGCCGGCGGTGCAGAGCGCCGCCAGCAGCAGCGAGCGGCCGATGCTGGCAATGCGTTGGATTCCGGGCGTTGCGTTCACCATGGCCGAGACCTCCTCCTCCGTTTCGGGTCAATGTAGGTAGCGAGAGGCAGCGTGGCTTGAACAAAACTGCGGTGCTTCTGCGCAGTGAGGTAACAGCTGCAACGGGCTTGGTTGTTCGTATGCGGATGGCAAGCAGCGGGTGCGGCGAGGCCGGCGGCTCGGGGCACGTTCTCCGGGCCGGCTCGCGGGGAGCCGGGGTGCGCTTGCTGAGGTGTCTCGATTGGCACCGCTTGTACGTCGCGGCGGTTGGGGCGACCGCGAATGAGGCCTGCGCCCGG
>NZ_JBFUGE010001132.1:0-1134 GCF_056403075.1 Ideonella sp. P3_A4
CTGCCTTCGGCGGGCGTCGGCTTGTCCAACCTGGACGAGCGCTGCCGCCTCATGACCGGAAGGCCGCTGACGCTGACCCAACACGGCGGACGATTCGAAGTCCGGGTGCCGATGGTGGCCGCCGAATGAGCGCCGACCGGCCGCCCGTAGGGGCTCATTCCCGCTTGGCGGGATCGGCCGCAGGCCGTAGGGTGCACGAATGACAGCCGCGCTGCGGGCGTTCATCGCCGAAGACGAACCGCCCGCGCGCGAGCGGCTGACGCTGGCGCTCGCGCAGGTGGCGCCGCACGTCGCCGTGATCGGCCACTCGGACAGCGTGCGTGGCACGCAGGCCTGGCTAAGCGCTCATCCGCCGCCCGACCTGCTGTTGCTCGACATCCAGCTCGCCGATGGGCTCTCGCTCGAGCTGTTCGCCGATGGCCAGCTTGCGCTGCCCACCATCTTCACCACCGCATACGACCGCTTCGCGATCGACGCCTTTCGCGCGCTGGCGGTGGACTACCTGCTCAAGCCAGTGGCCGAAACGGCGTTGGCGCAGGCACTGCAAAAGGTCGAACGTCTGCGCCGGTCATTTGGCACCGACGTGGCGGCGCTCTTGCAGCAACTGGGCCCGGCGCCACAGCGCTGGCGCCAGCGGCTGGTGGGGCGCAAGGGCTCGCAGTTCCACGCGCTGAGTGTCGACCAACTGGCCTGTGTGGTGTCGGTGGACAAGCTCGTGTTCGCGATCGATGCCGCGGGCGAGCGCTATCTGCTCGAGACGCCGCTGGCCGAGTTGGAGGCCKCCCTCGACCCGACGCGCTTCTTCCGGGCAAGCCGGCAGGTCCTGGTCGCGGCCCACGGCGTCGCCCGCTTCGCCCCTGCCGGCAAGGGCCGGCTCAAAGTGGAACTGCGGCCCGCCGGGATGGACTCGGTGATCGTCAGCCAGGAGCGCGCGGCAGCTTTCAGAGCCTGGCTTGGGGGATAGGTGAGCTGGCCATCGGAGGCCCCGCCTGGGCCGCGCCTTTAGCGCACCGGAATCGGTGTACCGCGGTCTACAGGCACGGCGGTGACACTGTTCTGCGGTGAGCCTTCGATGACGCGGTCCGAATAGGTGAGGTAGACGAGTGTGTTGCGTGCCGCATCCACCATCCGCAC
>NZ_JBFUGE010001133.1:0-1128 GCF_056403075.1 Ideonella sp. P3_A4
GTCCTGCAGCGCGCGCTCGGCCTCATTCTTCGCCTGCCGATATTGCTCGGCGAGGCGTGAGCTCGCGTCTTCCAAGCGAACCTGTTGAACAAAAAATCGATGCGCCAACCCGGCGTGCCTGCAAGTGGCCACCGCGTACATCAACGAAATCGGCAGCATCAAAGGCCAATGTTCGCTGAACACCCAGGGCATGGTCAGGCAGCTGATCCCCCACCCCGATGCGAAGAAACGCAGGAAAGCGCCCAGCATTGGCGTCTGATGGGTGGTATTGGCCGCGATGGCCCCGGCAATCGTCGTCAGCAACAAGAGCCGGATGTCGAGCGGCGCCTGTGGGTTTTCGGCGTGAACCACGACCAGCGTCAAACCGACGCCCACACCGTGCCAAAGCGCCATGCGGTTCACCACCGGTCGCCATCGACTCAATTGCACCGCCGGTGCGAACAAGGCCGACTCCCGGCGATAGCGGCGCAATTGTCGAAAGGCCCAGACCGCCGACACCGCATAGATACCGACCAGGCTGCCAAAACCCACCGCACTCACGCCGCCGTGGTGCAGCCAATACAAGTACGGTATGCCGGCCACCGGGGTCGCACAAACACTGAAGACCAGTCTCGCAAAGGTCAGGTCGAGCAATCGGGTGCGGCCGGCGTCGCTGATGTCGRCATCGTCTTGCTGCAAGAACCTGAAAGCGGCGGCCATCCGCCCCGCTGCCCAGGCCGCTTTCACGCCTCGAAACGCCTGCCGCGCAACAAGGCAATGGCTTCCACTCGGTTGGCCACGCCCAGTTTGGCCAGGATGCTCGAGACGTGTTCCTTCACGGTCTGCTCGGAGATGTTGAGACTGATCGCTATGCGTTTGTTGGGCATGCCGCGCAACACGAAGTCAAGCACTTCGCCTTGTCGACCGGTCAGGCCAAAGTCTCGCGGTTGAACAGGAACTTCGCGCCTTGGCGCTTCGGCGGCGGCAATGTCGATGGCCGGGTGCGGGAACCAGTCCAGCCCCGCGCGCAAGGCCGCGACGGCCTCGGCAAACACCTCCGGCGGGTCACTCTTGAGCAAATGACCGTGAGCTCCCGCTTGCTTCACCTTGGCGGGTATGGCGGCATCCTCGTCGCCACTCAGGATCAAC
>NZ_JBFUGE010001134.1:0-1125 GCF_056403075.1 Ideonella sp. P3_A4
AGGCGACGCCGCAGAAGAACAAGTTCCGCGACGGCTACTACGACATGGAAGTGTTCGAGCGCACCGACCTTGGCATCCAATACCTGGTCGAGGCCAACGACTCGGACGAGGTCGCCGAGACCTACCGCAAGAAGGGCTTCAACTTCCCGAAGTACGGCGACGTCAACAGCTACTTCATTGCCTTCAACATGCTGGACCCGGTCATTGGCTGGGGCGAGAACGAAGGCCAGCGCGAGCGCAACCGCAAGCTGCGCCAGGCGATCACGATCGCGATCGATTGGGACGAGTACTCCAAGGTCTTCCCAAAGAAGGCCGGCGCGACTGCGATGAGCCTGTTGCCCGAGGGCATTCCTGGTTCGCGCGAAGGCACGCCTGAAGGCGTGAACCCGATGACCCACAAGCTGGTCAACGGCAAGTCCGTGCGTCGCCCGATCGAAGACGCCTTGAAGCTGATGGAAGAGGCCGGCTATCCGGATGGCCGTGACGTCAAGAGCGGCAAGCCGCTGGTGATCAACTACGACTTCTACGCCCCGCCGACGCCCGAGCGCAAGCCTGAAATCGACTGGGTGGTCAAGCAATTCGCCAAGCTGGGCATCCAGCTCGAAGTGCGCGCGACCGACAACAACCAGTTCCAGGACAAGGTTCGCAAGGGCAAGCACCAAGTCTTCTGGACCGGCTGGAACGCCGACTACCCGGACGCAGAGAACTTCCTGTTCCTGTTCTATGGCCCGAACTCGAAGAGCGTTTCGGACGGCGAGAACGTTGCGAACTACCAGAACCCTGAGTTCGACAAGCTGTTCACTCAGCTGAAGATGATGGACGACGGCCCCGCGAAGCAGGAGATCGTCGACAAGATGAATGACATCCTGCGCCGTGACTCGCCCTTGTCCTTCGGCTTCTACCCCTATGCCTCGGCAGCGGTGCAGAAATGGGTCACCAATTCGAAGCCCGCCATCCTGGTGCGCGACCATGGCCGTTACCTGAAGCTGAACAGTGCCGAGCGCACCGCCAGCCTGGCCGAATGGAACCGGCCGGTGTGGTGGCCGTTGACCTTGCTCGTCGCGGTGATCGCGGCGGGTGTGCTGATCGCCCGCAACAGCCTGCRCCGCCGCGAACGCATGAATG
>NZ_JBFUGE010001135.1:0-1122 GCF_056403075.1 Ideonella sp. P3_A4
GTCGATGGCAACACCACCGCTTTGAGCCCGCTGCCGGACTCGCGCAACGTGGTGCATGTGGAAGGCGATGACCGGGTGGTGTTCACCCGCGTCGCGGTCGACCCGGTTCTCGAGGTTCAGCTGACCTACTTCGGCGAGGTCGCCGAGAACATGCGCTACATCCTGGATGCGCAACCGCTGTCCGAGGTCGAGAAGCGGTTCATCGGCGAATACGTGCGCCACTACCCGGGCGCCGAGATCGCCGGCCCGATGCAGGTGGACGAGATTGCCGATCACAACGCAATGCGGGTGCGGCTGAAGTTCAAGTTGCCCAACTACCTTCGCATGCCGGAAGCCAAGCTGCTGGCCGGCGATTTCGGCCTGCCAGCGGTCGCCAGCGAAATGCGCTTGCCCGACCAGGTGCCACGCAAACTGCCCATGCGCCTGGGAACGCCCGGCATCTACCGCCACGCGGTCGAGTTCCGCTTCCCTGAAGAGGTCTTCACGCAGGAAGAGCGCACGCCCTTCGACCAGGCGGGCAACCTGTTCGAGTTGCACACCGTGGTCGACGGCAAGCGCGAAAGCACCCGGGTCAGCGCCGAGCTGCGGCTGCTGCGCGATCGGCTCGAGCCAGGCGATTGGCAGGCTCACCGCGATCAGATGCTCAAGCTCTGGCCGCGCGTCGCCGGCTCCATCAGCGTTCCCACGCTGAGCCAGCAGCAGGCGAAGGGGGTGGTCGACAAACTGAACGTTGCCAAGGAAGAGCTCAAGCGCGGCACGAGCGCGCTGAAGACCGAGATGCAACAGGAAGCCCAGGTCAAGCTGTGGGTCGTGCAGGCTCGGCTGGACAGCCTTCGGTTGCCGCCGAAACCTCGCGCGCAAATCCTCGTGGAACGTGGCGTTCAGCAGGACCGCCTGGGCCAGTTCTCGGAAGCGGCGCTCAGCTTCAACGAAGCGCTGTCGCTGGACGACCGCAACAGTGCGGCTCATGCGGCGTTGTCGGTCAATGCGCTGCTCAGAGGTGACGACGAAAAGTCGATCGCGCACGCTTCGCAGGCTCTTCAGCTCTCGCCCTACGAGCCCGGCCCTCGCTACACCCGCGCCTATGCGAACTACTACGCCGGCCGCGTCGATGCCACGCGC
>NZ_JBFUGE010001136.1:0-1121 GCF_056403075.1 Ideonella sp. P3_A4
ACGTTGGTCAGCACGCGGTTCAGTGAACCCACGTCACGCGCCATGTTGCGCATGTCGCCCAGGCCCTGGTGCACTTTCTCGAGCCGTTCGGCCACCTGCTTGAAGCTTTCGCCCAGCCGCAGCTCCAGCGTCGCGTGCAGCTTCTCGTCAACGGTGGCACGCATCTGCTCCAGCTTGCGCTCGTTGCCCTCTTGCAGCGCAGCGAGCTGGGTCTGCACCGTGCCGCGCACTTCGGCCAAGCGGTTTGCATTGGCTTCGCCGAGCGCGCGCAGCTGATCGGCAATCAGCTGCTGCATCGCCCCCAGCTGGGCACGGAAGGAGTCGATCTGCTCGTTCTGCGTCCGGGCCACGTCGCCGGACTGGTTCAGCAGCATCTGCTGGAAGTTGCCCAGGTCGGCGCGAGCCATCTGGGCATTGCGGCCCAACTCGTCGCGCAGATCACGCTCAAGCCGGTCACTGTCGGCCCGCGCTGCGTCGCGCAGTGTGGTGACCAGAGCCTGGGCTTGAGCACCGTCGTCTTCGCGCCGACGCGACGTCAGGCCGATGAAGATCAAGATCAGCAGGTTCAGCGCGGCCAGCGCCATCAGAATCCAGTCGGTCATGGGCTGATTGTCTCAGCCCATGATCAGCCCCTCATTCCACTCGGGCGGTGGTGCCGAGCGCGGCCGAGCGTTCCGGCGGCAATGTCAGCTCGGCCGAATCGGCGCGGCCATTGGTCGCCGCATCCGCCTCACTCAGGCGGAATGCACGCATCAACTCGAGCAACCGGCCAGCCTGGTCCTGCAGGCTGGCGCCCGCGGCCGCGGCTTGCTCCACCAACGCTGCGTTTTGCTGCGTCAGGTTGTCCATCTGCACCACGGCCTCATTGATCTGCGCCAAGCCGTGGCTTTGCTGTGACGAGGCCTCGCTGATCTGCGCAATCGTCTCGGCCACCTGGCGAATCGCCATGCTGGCCTGCTGCATCGTCGTGCCGGCTGCCTCGACCTGCTTGCTGCCGGTTTCCACCTGCTCGACGCTGGCACCGATCAAGGTCTTGATCTCCTTGGCCGCCTCGGCGCTGCGCTGCGCCAGTGCCCTCACCTCACCCGCCACCACCGCGAAGCCGCGGCCCTGTTCGCCCG
>NZ_JBFUGE010001137.1:0-1113 GCF_056403075.1 Ideonella sp. P3_A4
CCACGAACATGCGGCTGGTGTCGCCGTGCCAGCCATCCTTGATCACGGTGACATCGATGTTGACGATGTCGCCGTTCTTCAATGGTCGGTCGTTCGGGATGCCGTGGCAGACCTGGTGGTTGATCGATGTGCAGATCGATTTTGGGTACGGCGTGTAGCCCGGCGGCTGGTAATTCAGCGGGGCGGGGATGCCGCCTTGCACATTCACGATGTGATCGTGCGCCAGCTTGTCGAGCTGTTCGGTGCTGATGCCAGGCTTCACATGCGGGGTCAGCATGTCCAGCACTTCAGAGGCCAAACGGCCGGCCACACGCATGCCTTCGATGTCGGCGGCGGACTTCAATGTGATCGTCATGGGCCGAGATTATTCCACTCCCCCGTAAAATCGCGGGTTTTCACGGGCTTGGCCCCTGGTGCCCCAGGGCTGCCGGCCTCCCGCCACACGGTGCGCCACGAGCGTGCCGCGCCGCCACCGCCGCTCCCACGCCGTCACCCCATGTCTTCAGCTTCCAAGCACCTGATGCACTTCGAGGGCGGCAACGCCCTGTCCGCCTTCCGCGCCCAGACGCTGCTCGCCGCGCTGCAAGCCGCCTGCCCGAAGGTGACCGGTGTCACCGCCCGMCACGTGCACTGGGCCTGGAGCGACGCCAGCCTGGACGCCGGCGCGCTGGACAAACTGACCTCGCTGCTGCGCTACGGCGACCCGGCGGTGGCCGCCGAGGGCGAACTGGTCGTCGTGATGCCCCGCCTGGGCACCGTGTCGCCCTGGGCCAGCAAGGCCACCGACATTGCCCACAACTGCGGCCTAACGATCCACCGCGTCGAGCGGGTCACCGAATACCGGCTGACGCTGAAGACCGGCCTGGTCTCGGGCCTGCTGGGTGGTGGCGCCAAGCCGCTGACCGCTGACGAGCGCCAGGCCTGCGCCTCGCTGCTGCACGACCGCATGACCGAAAGCGTGGCTTTCGAGCGCGAAGCCGCGAAGCACCTGTTCGACGAACAACCGGCCGAGCCGATGGCCCATGTGGACGTGCTGGGCCAGGGCCGTGCCGCGTTGGAAGTTGCCAACACCGAATTCGGCCTGGCCCTGTCGGGCGACGAGATCGACTACCT
>NZ_JBFUGE010001138.1:0-1112 GCF_056403075.1 Ideonella sp. P3_A4
GCGCATCGGCCGTCGCGACGACTTCTTCGAACTCGGTGGCCACTCGCTGCTGGCGGTGCGGCTGGTGTCGCGGCTGCGGCTGGCGATGGGGCTGGAGGTGCCGCTGGGCGAGCTGTTCTCGCACCCGCAGTTGGCGGACTTCAGCGCCCGCTTGTCGCAAGCCGATGCGACACGCATGCAGGCCATCACGCCGGCCGATCGCAGCAAGCCGTTGCCACTGTCCTGGGTGCAGCAGCGGCTGTGGTTCCTTGATCAGCTCGATGCGGCCTCCAGCGCCGCGTACCACATGCCTGCGGGCCTGACGATCACTGGCACCTTGGATCGTGCGGCGCTGAAGACGACGCTCGACCACATCGTCGCGCGCCACGAGGTGCTGCGCACGACCTTCGTGCTCGAAGACGGCGAGCCGGTGCAACGCATTGCCGAAGCCGGGGTCGGCTTCTCGCTGATCGAGCACGACCTGAGCGGCCTCGACGCAGCAGCCCAGCAGCGCGAGCTGGCGCGGCTGAGCGGCGAGGTCTTCCACCAGCCCTTCGACATGGCACGCGGCCCGTTGATCCGGGGCCGCCTACTGGCCCTGTCGACCACCGAGCATGTGCTGCTGATCAACCAGCACCACATCGTGACCGACGGCTGGTCGAACGTGCTGCTGGTCAAGGAAGTGGGCGCGCTCTACGCGGCTTTCAGCCAAGGCCGGCCCGACCCGCTGCCGCCGCTGTCGCTGCAATACGCCGACTACGCGGCCTGGCAACGCGCCTGGCTGCAGGGCGACGTGCTGAAAGCGCAGGTCGATCACTGGCGCAGCCACCTGGCCGGTGCCCCAGCCTTGCTCGCCTTGCCGCTCGACAAGCCACGGCCGGCGGTTCAGACGTATGCCGGTGACGAGGTGCCGTTCCACCTGTCGCCCGAGCTGAGCCAGGGCTTGAAGGCACTTGGCCAACGCCATGGCACGACCCTGTTCATGACCTTGCTGGCCGGCTGGGGCGTGCTGATGGCGCGCCTGGGCGGCCAGAACGATGTGGTCATCGGCACGCCGGTGGCCAACCGCCAGCGGCGCGAGGTCGAAGACCTGATCGGCTTCTTCATCAACACCTTGGCGATCCGCGTCAACG
>NZ_JBFUGE010001139.1:0-1108 GCF_056403075.1 Ideonella sp. P3_A4
TCGCACTCGGCCCTGATCTGCGCCTTGAGCTCCCTGCTGTAGCGCTTCCGAGTCGCTGTCTTCTCGCTTGTCATCGTGTCCACTTATCTCGTACGTGGACACGATCGTTATCGCTGCGACCCCCTCATTCAAGACGGGTTCGCCGGACGCTTACGCCAAGGCAGCCGGGCTGGAGTTGATGACGCGTGACGACCTGGTCGCGTTCATCCCGCTCGACAAGAAAACGGCCAGCAGTCAGGGCACCAAAGGCTGGGAGATGCCTGCACCGCCGCTGTTCAAGGCGCTGCAGCAACACACCGGCAAGCGAGTGGTGATCTCGGACGTCAAGGAAAAACCATCGGCCGAAGCACTGGCAGCAGGCGTGATCGCGACCGAAGGCTACATCGACTACTTTCTTCGCTGAACCTGCCAAGCTCACGCAGCCTTCACTGGGTCTCGCGTGCGGACATGAAAAAAGCGCTGAGTGATGAACTTCACTCAGCGCTTGGTCGTACGGCTTTGCAGCCGGGCATGTGGTGGAGCCGGGGGGAATTGAACCCTAGAGAAACCCAGCATCCGTGCGGCCCAGCGGCGCCACGTGTGAATCACGTGCGAATCGGCCCAACACTGTGAAACGGAATTGAACCGGCGTCCGTAGAGCTCACCCACACCCGCGCGCCAAGGGTCAGTCAAGACTGTCAGTTAGCCTCTCCTGCGGCCGCTGGCCAGACCTCGATCGCGGGGTCGAGGCTCAATCCGGCCCCCGTGAAGGCGACGCCAGCCAAAATCCGGAAGGCCTCGGGAAAGACATAACTTACCTAACCACCTCCGAGAGAAGCTCAAAAACCCTTTGTACGTCAACCACTTAGCGGTTAGCTTTCAACATAACTATCTCCTAACTTCCTACTAACTTGGTTAGGTTTTCGAGACCAAACATTGGCTCTCCGACAATCCTTTATGAATCAATGACTTACGAGCGAGGTTAGGAAGAGATTAGGTTCGGTTAAGTTTGCGACCTAACCAAAATTCTCTTTACGCATCAACAACTTAGGATACTTTTCCGGCCCGGGTTTGGAAGGTTATGTTCTTCCCGAGCGCTTCCTGAAAAGGGTGGCGCCCTCCCCTCGCC
>NZ_JBFUGE010001140.1:0-1108 GCF_056403075.1 Ideonella sp. P3_A4
GGGCCGACTCAAGGATGAAGTGCAACACCAGCGATGTCGGTGACTTTGAGTTGAGAGAAGACTTCGTGTGGAGTGCGGAAGCCGAGGATCTTGCGAGGAGTGTTGTTGAGGACGAACTCGAGGTTGCGCAGATCTTTGTCGGTAAGGGGCGAGAGGTCAAGGCCCTTGGGGAGGAACTCACGGATGATGCCATTAGCGTTCTCGTTGGAGCCGCGCTGCCAAGGGCTGTGGGCGTCGCAGAAGTAGATATCCATGCGCAGGCGCTTGGCTAAGGTCTTATGCAGGGCCATCTCGGAGCCTTGATCGTAGGTAAGGGTTTTGCGCAGACTGTCGGGTACCTCACGCAGGCGCCTGGAGAAGCCATCGAGGATGGCGCGAGCTCCCAAGCCGTCGAGTCTGACGAGCATGACGTATCGGCTGGTGCGCTCGACGAGGGTGCCGATGGCGGATAGGTTGCGAGCGCCCTTGATGAGGTCACCCTCCCAGTGGCCCGGAGCGATCCGCGTGGCCACCTCGGGAGGGCGCAGGCTGATGGACGTCATGTCTGGCAGCCTGGGCGGGCGGGAGGTGGAACGCGAGCGTGGGCGACGGCCGYCGGGAGAGCGGGCGAGTTGGCTGACCAGCTCGGTACGCAAGGTGCCCCGAGGCATGGCGTAGATGGCGCAGTAGATGGTTTCGTGACTCACGTAGGCCGGATGATCGAGATGACCGCCAAGGGAGCGGCAAACAAGAGCCAACCTGCCAGCGATTTCCTGCGGGGAGTGGCGGGCAGCCATGCCCTGGCGCACATGAAGCCAGGCGGGACAGTTGTAGTCGGGGCCAAGCTTGCGGCGTGCCAAGCCGGCGTTGCGTCGAGAGCGGTCATAGAAGCGCTGGCCGAAGTCGGCGGCGTAGGTCCTGAAGCCATAAGACTTTGCGCGTTCTTGCTCCCGCCAAATGGTAGACCGATGGCAGCCGACAAAGCGTGCCACGGCGGCCGCACGAGCGCCGTAGCGCAAGCAGACCTCAATACGAACGCGATCTGTCGAGGACAGGTGAGAGTATCGGATTCCCATTCGTGCAACTGCTCCTTGGAGAAGAAGTGTTGCACTTCAAATCTGAGGCGAAG
>NZ_JBFUGE010001141.1:0-1108 GCF_056403075.1 Ideonella sp. P3_A4
CACTCGGCCAATCGGCCCAAGATTAGCCTTCGCGACAAGTCGGCCGTTGAGTCGTTCAATCAAAAAGCTAAGCTTTTGCAAAGGCTCTCGACAGATTTGAACGAACAAGCCACTGATCTTCTGGGGCGTCAGAACGAGTTCAATGCGAAAATTGACACCTCCAACCAGCGTTGCGCCGGCATGATGGTCACCTTTGACGACCAGGAAGCAGTCTTACTCGAACGCATCAAGCTGAGGGCCACCAAGTGAGGTCTAACCCCTTCGTCAAGGGGACGTCTTGCGCGTACGCGCAAGCCGCCCCTTACGTCGAACGTTAGGCCCCAAGGAAATTCCACAGCATGCAGACGATCGAGATCCCTCCGTTTGGAATGCCATGGCCGAGCGCCGGATATTCCGAGTCGGCCCTTCTTGCCGTTTCCGAGGCAGAACTGGAGGAACGCATTTCCACTAGTCTCGCTCGAGGCATAGAGGACGGCCTTGGGTCCTGGGCAGCCATAGGCTTGCGGCTGCCGTCTGGCGCGATTGTCGAGCTCGTCAACTATCAGGAGAGGCCCGGGGAGCGTGTGTTCATCGTGCGCACTGTCGCAACCGCATCGCCAGAAGCCGTGCTCAGCGAACTTCTTGTTTGTCTCGGTCTCCCCCAGTCTTCAATCATTTGGCGAGCAGGCAATGCTGTGGCCTAACCCCTCCGTCAAGGGGACGTCCTGCGGCAAGCCGCAGGCCGCCCCTTACGTCGAACGTTAGGCGGCTGAATCGACATCATGGATACTCGAGCACCCACGCCAAAGCAGATCTTCTCCAAGGGAAAGGTCGCCGATCTAATAGTCACCGAGGCCTTGCCTTTTGCAGGTGCCTTGCGAGAGCTGAAGAAGACGGCCCGCGACATTTGCATCGGCATAGACCCTGAAACCTTCTTCAGTGAAGTTCCGGTTGAACTTCACAATTTTGTGGACAGCATCTTCTACAGATTCATGGTCGAAGGCGGTGTCCCCATACTCGTCTACTACGTTGCCACTCACCAGGGGTGTATCTATACGGAGGTAGAGTTTGACGGCTCTGTTGTCCAGACCTGGAGTGATGGGGTCGATCTGAATACGAGCAAGAACAT
>NZ_JBFUGE010001142.1:0-1105 GCF_056403075.1 Ideonella sp. P3_A4
CGGCCGCCGCTCCGAGTCGCCGCGCCCGCGCCCGGCCAGCCCGGTGAGCTGATCTTCCATCGCGTGCCGCCCCAGCTCGATCGCACGATCGGCCAGGCGCTGGTTTTCAGACTCGAGCGCCGTGGCGCGCAGGCGCTGCGTGTCGGCCTCCGAGCGCGCGCGGTCAGCGGCGGCCTGCATGTTCTCGATCTCGATGCGGTTGATCAGCAGGCGCGCCTGCCGATCGGCGCGCTGGCGCATCTCTTCGCGCTCCAGCGGCAACACGGCCTCGAGGTGGCGCAACGCGCTCTCGAAATCGCCCTGCTGCTTGTAGACCTCGTACAGGCCCTGGTGCAGCTCGCGCATCATGTCGTGATCGTCGGTGCCGCCGTGCGCTTCGCTCAGCGCCTGCCGATAGCGCCGAGCCGCTTCGTCGAGCTGGCCGCTGTGCTTGGCCAGCTCGGCCCGGTTCAGGGCGGCGAGCAAGAGCATCGTGCGGTAGCCATTCTGCGTCGACAAGGCTTCCTGCCGGTCGATGTAGGGCAGCGCCCGGTCGAACTGCCCGAGCAGCACGAAAYCATTGGCCAGGTTGCTCAAGCCCACGGCCTCGCGGTGCGCGTTGCCAGAGGCTTCGGCCAGTTTCAGCGCCTCTTCACCGTAGCCTATCGCGCGCTCGAGGGTGGCCTGGCGTGCCTCGCTGGCCAGGTTCTTGGCGGCGTGCAGCAGGTTGCTGGCCAGGTTGTTGAGCGCGCTGAACATCTCTTCTTCACCGCGGATTTCGCGCGCAATGTCCAGCGCCTGCATCATCAAGGGCTCGGCGCGTTGCGGGTCGCCCATCTCTTCGTAGGTCAGGCTGGCGCGGTTCAAGGCCCAACTCATCAGCGACGGATCGTTGGCCTGCCGCGCCGACTCGATCGCCTGAGTGGCGAAGCCCAGCGAATCGGCATGCAGGCCCATCTCGTTGTGGGCCATGACGAGGGTGCACAGCACCTGGGTGCGCTCGGCCGCATCCCTGGCGCGGCGCAGCAGCGGCAAGGCCTGCCGGCAGTGCGCTACCGCCGATTCGCTGTCACCCAGTCGGTACTCATTGAGCGCCAGCACCGCCAGCGCCGCCGCCCTCACACCT
>NZ_JBFUGE010001143.1:0-1103 GCF_056403075.1 Ideonella sp. P3_A4
GTATTCGGCAATGCCGTCGGCGGCCGATTTCTGCTGTGCCAGCGCAGGGCCGGCCAGCAGCGCCGCCGAGGCGATGATCAGGGTGTGTCGCATGGTCTCCTCGCTCTGTCTGAAGTGTTCTTGCGGCGCCAAGGCCCTTGACTGCCTACTGGCCCGGGGCCGCTGCCGTCACCACGGCTTCGTCGCTGCGCTTGTCGCCTTTGTTGTCGACCCACGAGATGCCGATCTTGTCGCCGGCCTTCGCGCCCTTGACATTGAACTGCAGGAACGGGTTCTTGGCCACCGACGGGCCCCACTGCGCCGTCAACACGGTCTTGCCATTGAGCTGCGCGGTGACCTCCTGGATGTACCAGGCCGGGATGGTCGCACCGGCGGCGTCCTTGCGCTGGCCGGTCTCCATTTCGTGGGCCATCAGAACGCGGACGGTGGCTTTGCCGTCGGCGGCTTGAGCGCGGATGCGCATCGGGTCTGCCATGTGTTTCTCCTCAAATGTTCGAAGGGCGAGCGATGCAGGGCTTTCAGCCGCCGCAGCCGCCCAGCGTGACCTTGATTTCCTTGGCCGCGTAAAGCACCTTGCCGTCGTTCATCAGCGCCACGGCAAAGACGTTGGAAGACTGGCCCATCTTCACGCGCGTGGCGATGTTGGCTTCGACCGCATCGCTGATGTCGAAGATTGCCGACAGCATCGCTGGGTTCTTCTCGACCATCAGCAGCAGGCGTTTGACGCCCGGCAGGGCCGTGGATGCGCCCACCGGTACCACGGCGCCGTTCTCGGCGATGTCCGGGCCGGTGATGGTGACGTCCTTGCTTTCCACCGGCGCACCGGCGCCCAGCGCCTTCATCAGGTCGGCCATGGTCTTGGCTTCGAAGGCGGCGGTGTTATAGGGCGTGGCCTGCGCCTGGGCCAGGTTCGGAAGCAATCCGAGCGCCGCCAGCATGCCGGCCACCTGGGCCGATCGCGACAGCATTTCTCGACGGGTTTGCATGCAGATCTCCTTTAGATGCAATTCAAGCGCAAAGCCTCGGTACCGAAGCTCATATCGTTATTCGGTCGACACGATGTTCATGGCCCGGCCCCGGCAGCCAGCCACTGCGCGATCGTC
>NZ_JBFUGE010001144.1:0-1103 GCF_056403075.1 Ideonella sp. P3_A4
GCGCCACCCTGACCACTACCTCAGCTATCAGGGCACGGTGCGCAAGGTCAGCAAGGAACATCCCGAGACCGACCAGCAAGCCAGCGGCAGCGCGCGCCAGATCGACGCCCTGCCCTCTGCACGGCCGCGGCCCGATCTGAAGAAGGCCGCACGGCGCCGCAAGCTCGCAGAGAAGAAAGAACGCAAGCAACGCGGCAAGCCCAAACCTCGGCCCGTCGCCAAGCAGCCCACAGGCCCTTGAGCGAGCCACCCGCCTTGCGCTTCGGTACGAGCAACGCCGTCAACGAGGAGTGCGATCCATGACCACCACGCGCCAATTCATCCGCGCAACCACGGCCGCACAGCGCCGCGAGTTGCAGCCCGCCGCCGATCGAACGTGCCAACGAAAGCCGGCGCCCAACGCCGTGGCCGACGACAGCCCCCGGCAGACCGCGCAGCGACGGCAACTGACACAGCTGAACACCGGCACCGGGCAGGCGCCGCCCCGCAACGCGCTGCCCGAGACTATGCGGCAAGGCATGCATGCACTGTCCGGCGTCGACCTGGGCCAGGTTCAGGTGCACTACAACTCGTCCAAGCCCGCGCAGTTGCAAGCCATGGCCTATGCGCAAGGCAATGACATCCACCTCGCCCCGGGGCAGGAGCAGCACCTGGCCCACGAGGCCTGGCACCTGGTACAGCAGCGCCAGGGCCGCGTGAAACCCACCGCTGAAGCCGGCGGCGTGGCGATCAACGACAACCCGGGCCTGGAGCGCGAAGCCGATCAGATGGGCGCACGAGCCACCCAGATGAAACCGGTCCAGCGCAAGACCGCGCACGCCAAGGGCTGCGGTTGCGCCGGTTGCACGAGCGGCGGGGTCAGCCTRCAACTCAAGCAAGCCAGCCCGGCCGGCCAGCGTGTGCATCAGCTGGTGAAGTGCTCGCACGGGCACGAGAACTGCGGCAACCCGAACCATTACCTCGGCGGTGCCCCGACCGGCCGCTACAAGAACACGACCGGCCACCACGACCCGACGATCGACAAGAGTCGCAAGAAGGCAGTGAAGAAGGGCTACACCGGCAAGCGCGGCAAGAAGCCGAAGTAAGAGCCGAGCGCACTGAGG
>NZ_JBFUGE010001145.1:0-1102 GCF_056403075.1 Ideonella sp. P3_A4
CAAGGCATCGAGACCGAGGCCTTGAGAGGCTGGCATTGGCAGATGTGACTTCAAACGAACTCGACCTTCAACCCGACTGTGGGCCTAACGTTCGACGTAAGGGGCGGCCTGCGGCTTGCCGCAGGACGTCCCCTTGACGGAGGGGTTAGGGCCCAGGCGTTGAAGATGCACCAACTTTAGACCTACCTCTGGCACCAGGCTGTGGCGAAGGACCTGGAAGCCCAGGCTTTGATAGAGGGAAATTGCGGGCTGATTCTCTGCTGCCGTGGAAACAAGCATGGGCCTGCCCCCGGCACGAGAGACCAGGAACTCGACCAGCGCACGGCCAACACCAAGCCGCTGAAACGCAGGATGGACGGCTAAGGAACAGATTTCGACTTGAGCTTGATCAGCTGCGAAYTCGCTGATGACGCCTGCTAAGGACCCATTGACGAACGCGCCGAAGAAGCTCTCTGACAAGCTCTGAATCTGCTGTGGACTTCGCTCCATTGGAGGCAAGGATTTGACTCCAACCAGCTTGGCCTCTTGGGAGTAGGCCAAGACGTGTATGGCATGAACCTGCTCAGCCATCGCGAGGAGCTTGATTTCGAGTGGTTGAATCGCCACCGTGGCCACTGTGTGGGCTCTAACGTTCGACGTAAGGGGCCTGCCGCAGGCAGGTCCCCTTGACGGAGGGGTTAGGCGTCGGACTGCTGAAGAAACGCATAGACCTCTTTCAACAACTGGCGATTGGTTTGAAGTTCCATACCGCCGGCCGCGAGCTCACCCTCCGCTCGCTTCGCTATGGCGATGATGCGATTGAAGCACACGCGATTGGCAGACCAGTATGCAATGGGTAATCGAACTAGGTTTGCCAGTAGATCGCCTGGATAGTAGTCGCCTTCCAGCAGGGGTTCCTCTTCCAAGAAGTCGAGAGCCAACGGGACAAGATACTTCGTTCCGATTTCTTGACCGAGCAGTACTCGGCAGTCCCCAAGGAGAAAGCTGAGACAACGGGACCTTTCTGAGTGCGTGACATCGGAGCACCATGGCTGAACTGGTTTCGRCAGGCTCGGCCCACACGTGGCTCTCAAGCTGTTCGACGGTACGAGACGTGTTCACT
>NZ_JBFUGE010001146.1:0-1092 GCF_056403075.1 Ideonella sp. P3_A4
GCTGCGCCCAGGGCGGTGTGGCGCACGTCGGCGGTATTCAGCCGTCGCAACGCGCGGGCGCCGTGCAGCCGGTGGCTGACGGCGTTGAACGGCGCGGCGGCGCTGCCGGTTTCGGCGCGGCCGCGCAATGCCAGCCCGGCCATGGACAGCAGGCTGGCCAGGGCGCTCAGCGGCAAAATGCTGCCGGCGCGGTGGCGAAGGCTTTGGCGAAAGCTCGTCATCGTCATCACTCCAGGATCGAAGGGCGGCTCGAAAAGCCCCTTGGCGACTGGGGCAAGGCGCGTACCGCCCCCACTCAGCGCTCCACAGGAGCAGCCTGATGAAGCCCCTTCACAACAACAAACCACCAGGTTTCGATCTGGCGGCCGAATCCCGAGATGAGTTACCTGCTGCTGAAGTGGATCCACGTGCTGTCGTCGACGCTGCTGTTCGGCACGGGCATCGGCTCGGCCTACTACATGCTGTTCGCCAGCCTGAGCCGGGATGTGCGAGCAGTCTGGGTGGTGGTGCGCTACGTGGTGCTGGCCGACTGGATCTTCACGACCACCGCGATCATCGTCCAGCCGGTCACCGGCCTGTGGATGGCGTACCTGCTGGGCCTGCCGCTGACCACGCCCTGGGTGGCCTGGTCGATCGCGCTGTATTTCGTGGCCGGCGCTTGCTGGCTGCCGGTGGTCTGGTTGCAGTTGAAGATGCGCGACATGGCGCGTGAAGCCGTGGCCGCGGATCAGCCACTGCCAGCGTTGTATGGACGCTACCTGCGCATCTGGGTGGCGCTGGGCATCCCGGCCTTCGCGGCGCTGCTGGTCGTCTTCTACCTGATGGTGGCCAAGCCGGTCTGAGCCTGGGGCGCGGGCGCCACGGGCGCGAAAGCACCTCCGCCATCTGATTCAGACGGAACGGGCCGGCTGCCCACGCCGGCGGCTGCCGCGACAGCAGCAAAGCAAACGAGCGGCCCCTGTCACGGGGCATTTGAAGCCGGGCCAAGGTTTCGCTGCCGACCGACGCGCACGGGCAAGCGCCAGCGCACTTTCAGCCTGGAAAGCGAAATCCTTGAGCAAAAAGCTGTACCTCGACTGCGCCCACCGCGCC
>NZ_JBFUGE010001147.1:0-1089 GCF_056403075.1 Ideonella sp. P3_A4
CGCAAGACGCGCTGGGCGACGTGGTGTTCGTCGACCTGCCCGAAGTGGGCAAGACCTACAACAAAGGCGAGATCACAGGTGTCGTCGAGTCGGTGAAAGCCGCCGCCGACATCTACATGCCGGTCACCGGCGAGGTGGTCGAAGTCAACGAAGAACTGCGCGCCAACCCCGGTCTGGCCAACACCGACCCGATGGGCAACGGCTGGTTCTTCAAGGTCCACGTCACCAACATGGGTGAGTTCGACCAGCTGATGGACCCGCCCTCTTACGACGCGCTGTTGAAGACGCTGTAAGCCCCCTCACCTCCGCTTCCTGAGGTCGGCCAGCGGTGCGTTGCGCACCGCACCCGACCTGCCTTTTGTCGCCCCGCCCGCCGCCCGCGCCATGCTGATGCACGCCCATACCCCCCTCGACGCCCTCGAAAACCACGGCGAGTTCATCGCCCGCCACATCGGCCCCGATGCCGCCGACGAGGCGCACATGCTGAGCGTGATCGGCGCGGCCTCGCGCCAGGCGCTGATCGACGCCATCGTGCCGCGCTCGATCGCCCGGGCCACGCCGATGGCGCTGCCCGCGGTGAAAAGCGAAGCCGAGGCATTGGCCGAGCTGCGCGCGGTCGCGGCGCTGAACCAGGTCAAGAAGAGCTTCATCGGCCAGGGTTACCACGGCACGCACACGCCGGGCGTGATCCTGCGCAACMTCCTSGARAACCCSKCCTGGTACACCGCCTACACGCCCTACCAGGCCGAGATCTCGCAAGGCCGCATGGAGGCGCTGGTCAACTTCCAGACCATGGTCGCCGAGCTGACCGGCATGGCGATCGCCAACGCCTCGATGCTGGACGAAGCCACCGCGGCGGCTGAAGCCATGACGCTGGCCAAGCGCAGCGTCCGGAGCAAGAGCAACACCCTCATCGTCGCTGGCGACTGCCACCCGCAGACGATTGAGGTGGTCAAGACCCGTGCCGAGCCGCTGGGCATCGAGGTCATCGTCGGCATGGCGCCGGAATTGATGGAGCAGCGCGACTACTTCGCCGTGCTCGCCCAGTACCCGGCCACCACGGGCCTGGTCCACGACATGCGCGAGTTC
>NZ_JBFUGE010001148.1:0-1086 GCF_056403075.1 Ideonella sp. P3_A4
GGCAAGGGGCAAACGGGGTGCTAAGGTCGCTGCGGTGAAAGTCCTGCTGATCGAAGACGACCCCACACTGCAGTCCACGCTGCAGCGCACGCTCGAACGCCGCGGCATGCGCGTGGCCACCTGTGGCGACGGCGCCCGCGCGCTGGAACGCTGGCAGTCCTCGGTACCCGACGTGGTGCTGCTGGACCTGAGCCTGCCCGGCCT
Source organism: Ideonella sp. P3_A4 (assembly GCF_056403075.1). Lineage (NCBI taxonomy): Bacteria > Pseudomonadati > Pseudomonadota > Betaproteobacteria > Burkholderiales > Sphaerotilaceae > Ideonella > Ideonella sp. P3_A4. Next base: position 205 of record NZ_JBFUGE010001148.1, read on the forward strand.
CGATGGCCTGAAAGTGCTCGAGCGTGCCCGTGCCGAAGGGCTGACGACACCGGTCATCGTGTTGACTGCGCGCGGCACCATCGGCGATCGCATCATCGGTCTGAACACCGGCGCCGACGACTACCTGCCCAAGCCTTTCGATCTGGACGAACTGGAGGCGCGCATCCGCGCCCTCACCCGTCGCCAGGCCCAAGCCGGCAACAGCTCGCCGGCGCTGGCTGCGCCCGAGTTCGCGGGCCTACGCTGCGACACCGACAGCGGCGCGGTCTACTTTCGCGGTGAGGCGCTGGAGCTGGCCCCCCGCGAAGCCACGCTGCTGCGCACGCTGCTGCAGCGCCCCGGCCACGCGCAGGCCAAGGAGCGGCTGTTCGAAGCGGTCTTCCCCGGCCACTCCGAGGTGCAACTCGAAGCGATCGAGGTGGTGGCCTATCGCCTGCGCAAACGGCTCGCGCCGACCGGCGTGCAACTGGTGACGCTGCGTGGCCTGGGCTACCTGTTGAAAGCCCCTGCTGCATGAGCACCGCACGGCCGCCCGAAGGTGCTCATTCCCTCTTGGAGGGAGAGAGCCCGGACGTGGTCCGTCCCAGTGGACGGATCACGCCTGGCGAGCGCCCGGCCCCTCTGTGGGCCGGGCGGGCCGCAGGCCCAAGGGTGCACCAGTGAGACGGTGGTGGGCCCATCGCTCACTGCGCGACCGGCTGATGCTGGGCATCCTGCTGCCGGTGCTGGGCTTCATCGTCATCAACACTGTCGTGCTGTACCGCCAAGCCTTGCGCGCGGCGGACACCGCTTACGACCGCACGCTGCTGGCGACCGCCAAGTCGATCGGCGACCTGCTCGAGGTCAACATCGACGGCGACAAAGTGCACCTGAAGTCGACAC
>NZ_JBFUGE010001149.1:0-1084 GCF_056403075.1 Ideonella sp. P3_A4
CGCCGGGCCACCTCTTCTCGGCCGACCACCGCTACACCCACCACATCCGCGTCAACTTCGGGCATCCGGACAACAAACGGGTGGAGGCAGCGCTGAAGACGGTGGGGCAGATTGCCAAAGCGCTGACGGCGGGCTAGGACTCTTGCAGTCCGGCGCCAGCCAATTCGTCAACAACGTGTGCAGCAGTGCACCTTCGAGTGGCTTGCGCAAGACGATATAGCCTTCTTCCTCGGCCTGCTGCAGCGCGGGGACACCATGTTCCCCGCTGACGATGGCGCCACTGGCGTCAGGGCAGCGATCAAACAGTGCCTTGAGCACTTCCAACCCGCTTTCGCCTGAGCGCAGACGCTGATCGCACAGGATCGCCTGCGGAACGAAGCCGCCATCGACGCGGGCGAACGCTTCGGTGGCGGTCGCGACACAGTGAACTTCAACGCCCCAAGCTTCCAACAGCGTCTGCGATGCGGCGCAGACTTGCGGGTCGTCGTCGATGAAGAGGCAGCGTCCTGACAGTCGTTGCGCCGGCAGGCCATTGGCAGGACCGACTGTTTGTGCATCGCTGCCAGTCGACAGATGCGCACGTGGCAGGCTGATCCAGAACCTGGACCCACGACCTTCGACGGACTCGAAGCCGTGGGTGGCATGCATCAACTCGGCGCATCGCGCGACCACAGCCAGGCCCAGACCCAAGCCGACACGGTCGATGCGCCAGGAATTGGCAGGCCGGTAGAACGGCGAATGGATCTGGTCACGGTCATGGTCGGCGACACCCATTCCGGTGTCCCACACTTCAATGCGCCAATCGGGCCCGCACGAGCGCGCAGCAAGCAGCACGCCGCCACGCGAGGTGTAGCGCAATGCGTTGTGCGCCAGGTTGATCAGCGACTGGCGCAGCAGCATCGGATCGGCCATCACGGCGGCGTCATTCGCACTGCGGTGCAGCCGCCAAGACAAGCCGCGGGAACGCGCCTCTTCCCGAAACAGGTTTTCCACTTCGTCCAGCACGCCGTTGACACCCACCGGTGCCAGGCAAACACCCACGCTGCCGCTCTCGATGCGCGACAGGTCGAGCAACGAGTTGAAC
>NZ_JBFUGE010001150.1:0-1084 GCF_056403075.1 Ideonella sp. P3_A4
ATCGAAGCATGCTCAGGCCAGCGCTGGGCCGCTCCCGAGCGGCCTGAGCACCCGCTCGGCGGGTGGCGGCGGTGTTTCCGCCGCCGGGTGCCCCATTACTTCAGGTTGTAGAACGCGCCGCGGCCGGGGTAGAACGCGATGTCGCCCAGGTCTTCTTCGATGCGCAGCAGCTGGTTGTACTTGGCCATGCGGTCCGAGCGGCTCAACGAACCGGTCTTGATCTGGCCGGCGTTCAGGCCGACGGCGATGTCGGCGATGGTCGAGTCTTCGGTCTCGCCCGAGCGGTGGCTGATCACGGCGGTGTAACCCGCGCGCTTGGCCATCTCGATCGCGGCGAAGGTCTCGGTCAGCGTGCCGATCTGGTTAATCTTGATCAGGATCGAGTTGGCGATGCCCTTGTCGATGCCTTCCTTCAGGATCTTGGTGTTGGTGACGAACAGGTCGTCGCCCACCAGCTGCACCTTCTTGCCCAGGCGTTCGGTCAGGTGCTTCCAGCCGTCCCAGTCGCCTTCGTGCATGCCGTCTTCGATCGAGATGATCGGGTACTTGTCGACCCAGGTCGCCAGGATGTCGGTCCACTCGGCGGCCGACAGCACCAGGCCTTCGCCTTCGAGATGGTACTTGCCGTCCTTGTAGAACTCGCTGGCGGCGCAGTCCAGGCCGATGGCGATCTGGGTGCCAGCCGTGTAGCCGGCCTTGTCGATCGCTTCGAGGATCAGCTGGATCGCCGCTTCGTGGCTCGGCAGGTTGGGCGCGAAGCCGCCTTCGTCGCCGACGGTGGTGCTCATGCCCTTGGCGTCGATGATCTTCTTCAGCGCGTGGAAGACCTCGGCACCGTAGCGCAGCGCTTCGCGGAAGCTCGGCGCGCCGACCGGGATGATCATGAACTCTTGCAGGTCCAGGCTGTTGTTCGCGTGGGCACCGCCGTTGATGACGTTCATCATCGGCACCGGCAGCTGCACGCCGCCCATGCCGCCGAAGTAGCGGTACAGCGGCAGGCCAGATTCTTCAGCCGCCGCGCGGGCCACGGCCATCGAGACCGCCAGCATCGCGTTGGCGCCCAGGCGGCTCTTGTTGTCGGTGC
>NZ_JBFUGE010001151.1:0-1082 GCF_056403075.1 Ideonella sp. P3_A4
GAGCGTGTCCGCGGCGTGCGAGATGTTGATGATCAGCGCCGACACGTCCTTGCGATCGAACGCCTCCGCCAGATAGTCGGGCAGCGAGCCGGAGGTCGGGCCGCTGCGGTCCATCCAGGAGTCACCTTCGGCCAGGATGCGGATGTCGAACGGCCCCTTCCTGTCCACCGACTCCGGGTTGACCAGGTAGCGTGTTCCAGTCACGGTGACAGACGACATGGGGGACTCCTGTGATTCGACGGCACAAACCGGGGACCGACTGTCGCGGTCACCGCCACCGAGCATTCAGCGGCATCTCGCGGAATGCATCCTCTGCCCTGAGGATGCAACGGGATCGAGGGGGCACCTAGGTAACCAGATCCAACGGCCGCCGCGCGTGGCTGAAGCTGTTGTAGGGCCACGAGCCGACGCGGCCCCAGGATCGGATGTAGACGCCGTCGAGGTGGGAGCCCTGAGAATCGCTGATCGTCTCGTCGATGCGGTGTGCAGCGTCCAGGTAGATGACCACGTGCGTGATCGGGCCGTCTGCCGGGCTGCCGCGCACGAACAGCAGGTCGCCCGGCTGCAGCGCTTCGCCATTCGGCACCAGAGGCCCGGCGGTTCCATCGCTGGCCTGCGACTGGATGGCCGAGGTGACCTGCAGCCCGAACGCGTAGTCGAGCACCCAGCTGGTGAAGTTGGAGCAATCCAGCCCAGGCGGTGCCCAGTGCTTTGCACACCGTGTTCCGTCGAACGCAGGGATGTGGTGGTGGTTGTAGGGCAGCCCTTGGTACTTCAACGCCGCCGCAATCATGCGTGCCTGCTTCCAGTGCCGCCGGTCGACTTCGCCGGGCGATGATGGGGCGGCCGCATAGACGACCCGCGGCGGTCCCCAGCCGCTGTTGGCATCGGCCGACTTGCACCACTCTTCGGGTGCCACCGAGCTTTGCGGCAAGGTGTCGCGGTGGGCGAAGTCGACCCTCGGGTCGGCTTCGTCGACGACGATGAACTTGCCGTCGGACGCGTAGGTGGCGAGTGAGGTCCGGACCTTGATCKGGCCGGACTGCACCCCCGGCGGCGCAATGGCCGTCACCGTCTTGGTG
>NZ_JBFUGE010001152.1:0-1082 GCF_056403075.1 Ideonella sp. P3_A4
AGCCTCACGCACGCGGTGCGCACCGTCAGCTGGAAGAACTGGGTCGGGCCGTGGGTCGAGTTCCTGAAGGATGCTCTCACCCGCCAGGCCGACTTCGCCAAGGCCTTCGAACGAATCGAGGGGCCCAACGCGGTGAACACCGTGGTGACCACCGCGGCCGGCTTCCTGGCCAGTCAGCCCGGCCTCTCGCGCGAATGGCTGGGCAAGCGCGTCGTCGACAACGGCGTGCGCGACTTCATCACCACGCACACCGAGCGCATGGCACCCGAGGACCAGGCCGAGAACATCGCGCAGCTCGAATTCGGCGCGCGCGAGATGCGCCCCGGCGGGCTCGGCACCTACCGCGTCGTCAGCCAGACGCGCGGGAGACTGGACGGACGCATCGACGGGCTCGTCTTGGTGAACGACAGCCGGTTCGCCGAGATCACGCGCATCGAGGCGGACATCAACCAGCGGGCCATCGAGGTGGACCAGAACGCGCTCGCTGTGGAGGCAACGCGCCGGCAGGTGGACGACCGCAGCCTCACACTCGACCAGCGCCTCACCCGCTTCGACGGCCAGCTGACCCAGTTCAACACCGACTTCGACACCTTCCAGCGCGGCCGCAACGGCTTGGACACCCGGATCACCGGGCTGCAGAACGACCTGGCGAATGTTCGCCTCGACATCTCGCGCCTGCCGCGTGAGGTGGCGCCACGCGAGGTGGTGCCGGTGAAGGTGGCGGTGAAGGCACCGGCGAAGGGGGTGGCGAAGAAGGCATCGGCTGAGGCGCCTAAGACCGAGCCGAAAGCTACGCCGAAAAAGGCGGCCACCAAGGCCACCGCCAAGACCCCGGCCAAGCCGAAGAAGAAGGGCTGAGCGCCGTGGGCCCGTTCTCGCTCTACACCGCAGCCACTTGTGAGCCCGCCCAGCGGGTGAATGCCGGCCAGTTGTTCGACTTGAACACGCCGTTGACCGAAGGCAGCGTCACGCTGTTTCGTCGCAGCCTGTGGCTGCCGCTGCCCGCATCGGCGCGCCTCGCGGACGCCTTGCAGGTAGCCGCTGGCAGCACGTTGGCGCTGCGCTTCGAGGCGCTCGAGGTC
>NZ_JBFUGE010001153.1:0-1081 GCF_056403075.1 Ideonella sp. P3_A4
GCCTAACCCCTCCGTCAAGGGGACGTCCTGCGGCAAGCCGCAGGCCGCCCCTTACGTCGAACGTTAGGCAGCAGATGAAGATGCAAGCAACCACCGCCCTTGTTCTCGCTGTGGCAAGCATCGGCACAGCCGCAGCCACAGAGATTGACCCGCTATGCAAGCCCCTGARGGAGTTCGTCGCATCGGTCGGTCCGGATCAGTCTCGCGAGCTAGCGTTCCATACCATCTGGRGCAGCAACTTCAAAAACACTCCGGAGCAGGCAATCTTCGCCAAGCAATGCGAGCACAAAGACTACGCCCCAGCCCGCGCGGCTTGCGCGGCCTTTATGGAACACGGAGCCGTTGAGTTCTCAAGTRCCAACGCTCAGAGAGCGCTTGTTTGCCTTGCGCCTGACACAAACTTCGGCAAACACGTTMAGGTAAAGAGCGGCTCCTTCTCGCTGCGCTACGGCAGTGATARTCGCGGAAGCCTAATTTCCATCGAGTACACATCAGATCCCGAGATTGGCGGCATGATCTTGCGACTGGCAGCGAAGGGCTACTAAACTGCTGCCTAACCCCTCCGTCAAGGGGACCTGCCTGCGGCAGGCCCCTTACGTCGAACGTTAGGCCCACAGCCGGGYTGAAGGTSCAGTTCACTTGAAGCGTCTTCTGCCAATGCCAGCTTCTCAAGGCCTCGGTCTCGATGCYTTGTGCTCAKGGGARAGGCGTGCTCGCTTCAGCGTCGGCGTGGGCTGTCCGTCCTTCGGCGGCCAGCGYACGGTCGGTGGTCACTTCGGCCTTACGCCTGCCAAGYTGRTCAAGAAATTGAAGCCTTGGCGCTACGTCACAGTTCAACAGTGCCTGCGGTCACGGTCGGAGCTTGGGGTGGGAGCTGCTACTGGGCCGGTTCTGCCGYCTYGGCKRGCWRGCCAAACCGMARCAGCMGCAGTCCCGGTGCTGCATAGCCAGGCTCCGGTCAGCCGAGTAGCATCTCCAGTTTCCTCRGGTCCGTCTGCCTTGCAAGGCAAACTCACCACGGTTGGTGCATCTCCGGTGCCTAACCCCTCCGTCAAGGGGACCTGCCTGCGGCAGGCCCCTT
>NZ_JBFUGE010001154.1:0-1077 GCF_056403075.1 Ideonella sp. P3_A4
GTTGAAGACGATGCCGGCGGCCGAGTTGGCGCGCAACCCGCAGGCCATGGCGATCGGAGAGCGGCTGTTCGCCAACAACTGCGCGACCTGCCATGGCAGCGACGCGCGGGGCAGCAAGGGCTTTCCGAACCTGACCGACAGTGATTGGCTGTGGGGCGGCAACGCCGAGCGGATCGAAGAGACCATCACGCAGGGCCGGCGCGGCAGCATGCCGCCGATGGCCGCAGCGGTGGGCAGCAGCACCGAGGTGCATGAACTGGCGCATTACGTGCTGAGCCTGTCGGGTGCGCCGCATGACGAGATTGCCGCCGCACGAGGCCAGCCGAAGTTCGCCGTATGCGCGGGCTGCCACGGCGCCAGCGGCAAGGGCAATGCGCTGATTGGCGCGCCCAGCCTGAGCGACAAGGTCTGGCTGCACGGTTGGGGTGAATCGGCCATCACGGCGATGGTCAACAACGGCAAGACCAATGTCATGCCGGCACACGGCGAACGGCTGACGCCGGAGCAGATCCACGTGCTGGCGGCTTATGTCTGGAGCTTTTCGAACGCCAGCGGGGGCACGACGCCCTGATTGACCGTTGCCTGCCATGACCGCCCAGCCGACGCCCACCGCCCGCGTCATCCCGATCCTGCCCGTGCCGACCCAGTCGGCAGCTGATGCGGCCGCGGACTCGCCGCAGCTGGTGTCGTTGTACGAGCGGCAGAAGAAGATCTACGTCCGCTCGGTGAAGGGCTGGTACAGCCGCTGGCGCTGGCTGATGGTGTGGTTGACGCAGGCGCTGTTCTACGGGCTGCCGTGGCTGCCGTGGAACGGGCGCCAGTCGGTGCTGTTCGACCTGGGCGCGCGGCGCTTTTTCATTTTCGACCTGGTCCTGTACCCGCAGGACTTCATCTACCTCACCGGCTTGCTGGTGCTGAGCGCCTTCGGGCTGTTCTTCTTCACCGCGGTGGGCGGCCGGCTGTGGTGCGGCTACGCCTGTCCGCAGACCGTCTACACCGAGATCTTCCTGTGGGTCGAGCACAAGTTCGAGGGTGAGCGCGGCGCCCGCATGAAGCTTGACGCCAGCCCCTGGACGC
>NZ_JBFUGE010001155.1:0-1075 GCF_056403075.1 Ideonella sp. P3_A4
CGCCTGGGCCGCTCTCGTCAGTGCCACCTATGGCGGCCTGTTCCTGCTGCTGGCCAGCTCATCGTTCATCTACATCGGCGTGCTCGGCCTGTCGCCGTGGGGCTTCGGCCTGGCGATGGCCTCAGCCTCGCTGTCGTACATGGCAGCAACCTTCTACTGCCGCCGACTGCTGGTCCGCCGCGGCCTGGCTGGCGCCGTGCGGCTCGCGGGCTTCTTCACACTGGCGGGCGGGCTGGGCATGGCGGGCCTGGCGCTGTCCGGCAGCCACAGTCTGGCCGGCGTGCTGGTGGCGCATTGGCTCTACAACTTCGGCCACGGCATCCACCAGCCCTGCGGGCAAGCCGGTGCGGTCGGGCCGTTCCCCAAGATGGCGGGCGTGGCATCCGCGCTCGCCGGCTTCTTGCTCGCCGTGGTGGCTGTCGCCATTGGCCTGTGGCTGGGCCAGGCGCTCGACGGCACCCTCCGTCCGCTAGGCCTGGGCCTCGCGTTCTTCGCCGTGGCCACCACCACGATCGCGTGGACGCTGGTGCAGCGCGACGGCGAGCGCTTCGAATTGGCCCCCACCTGATGACGGACAGCACCGTCGACTGGATCGGCCTGGCTGGCCCCACGGCTTCGGGCAAGACCGGGCTTGCGCTGAAGCTGGCCGCCGAGCTGCCACTGGAAATCGTCAGCGTCGATTCGGCCCTGGTCTACCGCGGCATGGACATCGGCACCGCGAAGCCGACACCGGCGGAACTGGCTGCCGTGCCGCACCACTTGATCGACATCCTCGACCCAGCCGAGTCCTACTCAGCCGCGCAGTTCGCGGCCGATGCGCAGCGGCTGATCGCCGACATCCGCACCCGCGGCAAACTGCCACTGCTGGTCGGCGGCACGATGCTGTACTTCAAGGCATTGATCGACGGCATTGACGAGCTCCCCCCCGCCGATGCGACGGTTCGCGCCGCGCTGGACGCCGAAGCCGCCGCGCAAGGCTGGCCAGCGCTGCACGCTGAGCTGGCCCGTGTCGACCCCATCACCGCCGCCCGCCTGGCACCGAACGATGCACAGCGCATCCAGCGTGCGCTCGATG
>NZ_JBFUGE010001156.1:0-1072 GCF_056403075.1 Ideonella sp. P3_A4
GTGCTGGTGCTGCCGGTGGTCTTCGAAGGCCAGGTGCGCGGCGTGCTGGAGCTGGCATCGCTGGAGCACTTCAACCCGGTGCACGAGGCCTTCCTCGACCAGTTGACCGAGTCGATCGGCATCGTGATCAACACGATCGAGGCCAACACCCGCACCGAAGACCTGCTGAAGCAATCGCAGTCGCTGGCTTCCGAGCTGGGCAGCCGGCAGGAAGAGCTGCAGCAGACCAACCAGGAGCTGCAAGACAAGGCGCGCCTGCTGGCTCACCAGAACCAGGAGGTCGAGCGCAAGAACGSCGAGGTAGAGCAGGCCCGCCAGGCGCTGGAAGAAAAAGCCGAGCAGCTGGCGCTGACCTCGAAGTACAAGAGCGAGTTCCTGGCCAACATGTCGCACGAGCTGCGCACGCCGCTGAACTCGCTGCTGATCCTGTCGGACCAGCTGTGCAAGAACCCCGACGGCAACCTGAGCCCGAAGCAGGTCGAGTTCTCGAAGACCATCCACGCTTCGGGCAACGACCTGCTGATGCTGATCAACGACATCCTGGACCTGTCGAAGATCGAGTCSGGCACGGTAGCAGTCGATGTGTCCGAACTGCGCATCGACGAGCTGCACCGCTCGATCGAGCGCGGCTTCCGCCACTTCGCCGAATCGAAGCACGTGGACTTCGTCGTGCAGCTCGAGCCGCCGCTGCCGAAGAGCCTGATCACCGACGTCAAGCGCCTGCAGCAGATCATCAAGAACCTGCTGTCGAACGCGTTCAAGTTCACCCACGTCGGCCAGGTGACCTTCAGCATCGCGCAGGCCACCGGCGGCTGGTCGCGCGAGAACGAAGAGCTCAACCGCGCCAGCCAGGTGATCGCCTTCTCGGTGGCCGACACCGGCATCGGCATTTCGCCCGACAAGCAGCAGATCATCTTCGAGGCCTTCCAGCAGGCCGATGGCTCGACCAGCCGCAAGTACGGCGGCACGGGGCTGGGCCTGGCGATCAGCCGCGAACTTTCGCGCCTGCTGGGTGGCGAGATCCGGCTCATCAGCGCGCCGGGCCAGGGCAGCGTGTTCACGCTGTACCTGC
>NZ_JBFUGE010001157.1:0-1072 GCF_056403075.1 Ideonella sp. P3_A4
GTGAAGGCGGCGGACATCGATGCGGACTTCTCCTTGCTGATTGGGCGCGGCCTCGTGTCGATGGGCCAGTTGCATCACACCGAATCGATGCTCAATCGCGGGCCCAAGATGCCGAGGCGAAGCTAACGCACCCGAACGGCCTCAATGAGGTTCTCGCCCTGCAGGCCAGCCGGGACTGCTGACGACAGGCCGGGATCGCGGTACGGCGGTTGCCGGTGCTCCACGATCTGATAGTTCATCGCACCGAGCCACTGGGGTGCGGCCACAGGGGCCATCATCCACGTGAAAGGCTCATGCTGTCGACGCAGCCATGCCTCGACCATACGGCTCGCGGGTCGAAACCCGCCGCGCCCCGTCGGCCAGCGAACCATGTAGCTGAAGATCACGCGCAAGCCACCGGGCGCCAGGCTCGGCAACTGATCCCGCAGCAGACTTTGCACACCATCCGGCGCGAGGTACATCAACAGGCCTTCTGCGATGACCAGCGTGGGTTGGTCGTTCGCACCGATGTGCTGTGCCCAATGCGAGTCTCTAGCCAAGTCGGCGCCGACGAAGTGCAGGTTCGCCGGCGTGGCGATCTGGCAGTTCAACATGCCGCGCCGTTTCTGGCCTTGTGTGGCCGGATGGTCGACCTCCACCCACGTCACGGCCGGGAAGCTCGGCGCCAGGCGCAACGCAAGCGTGTCGAAACCGGCACCGATGATGACGACGCGGCGCACGCCTTCCGCAATCGCAAGTCGGCAGCGCTCTTCGATCCACGACTTGCGGTGCCAGTAGTGGCGGGTGATGCCCGGATGGGTCAGCTGCTCGAGTGCGCGCCACAGAGGGCGCGTCACGCGATGGCGCGCCGAGGCGCACAGCAGGCGGTCGCCCGTGCTGACCGAGAGGAACGCGGCGCAAAGCCGGTCTGCCCCGGGCGCCACCAAGGCAGCGGTCTGCGGGCTGTGGGCCAGCAATACGGTGCTGGCGGCGATCACCTTGGCGGTGGAACTCGCTTGCTCCTGCTTCATGTCGGCCGCTTCAACCGAGCAGAGACTGCATGTGGTGGTACCAATCGCTCACGAACCGGTCA
>NZ_JBFUGE010001158.1:0-1070 GCF_056403075.1 Ideonella sp. P3_A4
GATCTGTGACTGTTATCGAATCACCGCTCGCCGGACGATGGGCACATCTCCACCGCAACGGACCACGCCCATGACCCGCTTTGCCCCCAACGACATCATCCACCTCGTCGGCGACGCGCCGCGCCATGACCTGGCCGAAAGCCTGGGCCCCAACCTGCGTTTGTCTGATGTGCTGGATGCCGACGCGCTGCGCGAACTGGCCGATCTGCCGCTCGGCTACGGCACGGCCGAGGGCAACGCCGAGTTGCGCGAGCAAGTCGCCGCGGCGCACGGCGTGCAGCCCGACGACGTGGTGGTCACCGCCGGCGGCATGCAGGCGCTGTTTCTGCTTGCGTTCACGCTCTGCGGCCCAGGCACCGAGGCCGTCGCCGCAACACCGCTGTTCCCGTTGGCGCGCAACGCCCTGCAGGCAGTGGACACCGAGGTGCGGTCGCTGCCACTGCGCTTTGACGCCGGCTACCAGCCCGACCTGGCCGAACTGCGCCGCCTGCTGTCACCTCGCACGCGCCTGGTCAGCCTGGCCTCGCCGCAGAACCCCTCGGGCGTCGCGATCCCGCTGGCCACGCTGCGCCAGGTCGCCGCGTTGTTGGCCGAGTGTGCGCCCGATGCTTTCCTGCTGGTCGACGAAACCTACCGCGACGCGGCCTATGGCGACGCGCCGGCCGTTGCCAGCGCGCTTGAGTTAGGTCCGCGCGTCGTCTCGACCGCGTCGCTGTCCAAGTGCCACGGCGCGCCGGGCTTGCGCATCGGCTGGGCCATCACGCGCGATGCCGAACTGCGCCGGCAACTCGTCACCGCGAAGTTCAACACCACCATCGCCTGCGGCGCGGTCGACGAAGAGTTGGCACGCCGGCTGTTGAGCCGCAGCGGCCCCTTGCTCGCCGAACGCGGTGCGCACCTCGCCCGCCACCTGGCGCTGGTCGAGCGCTGGGTGCAAAGCGAAGCGGCGCACATCGATTGGGTGCGCCCGGACGCAGGCGCGCTGTGCTGCGTGCGCCTGAAGCCGGCCGTGTTTGACGACGCCGCGGTCGAGCGCTTCCACGCCGCCCTGCCCGCACTCGGTGTGCGGG
>NZ_JBFUGE010001159.1:0-1065 GCF_056403075.1 Ideonella sp. P3_A4
CTTCTTCGCAGCGGCAGTGGCCTGCTCGGCCTTCACCGCAGCCAGCACGCGATCGCGCACTTCGGCCAGCGGCAACACACGCTCGGGGTGGTGCTCGACGATGCGTGCCGACACCAATTGGTTCGTGCCGGTTTCAACGGCCTCGGTGTTGCGCTTGTTCTTCACCGAGTCGGTCGAGAAGATGGCGTCGAGCAGTTTGGGCGAAGCAAGCGGGCCAGTGGCACCGGGCGCCGGCGTGCGCTGCACAGTGGCTTCGGTCTTGCCGAGCTTCAGCTTGTCGATCACCGGCTGCAGGCTGTCGGACTGCTCATAGACCATGTTGGTGAACTGCTCGGCCGCGCTGGCGAACATCTGCTGCGCCTTGGGCTTGCTCACCTCGTCGACGATCTGGGCGCGCACCGATTCGAAGGGCTTCGCCTCTCCACCACGCACGGCGATCAGCTTGATGATGTGGAAGCCGAACTCCGACTCGACCACGTTGCTGATCTCGCCCGCCTTCATCGCGAAGGCCGCATCTTCGAACGGCTTGACCATTGCGCCACGGCCGAAGAAGTCGAGGTCACCGCCGTTGGCGGCCGAGCCCTTGTCGTCCGAGTTCTTCTTCGCCAGTTCGGCGAAGCCGGCCGGATTCTTGCGTGCTTCGGCCAGCAGGCTCTCGGCCTTCGCCTTGGCCTTTTCGCGATCGGCCGCCGGGGCGTCCTTCGCGGCGTTGATCAAGATGTGCGCGGCGTGGCGCTCTTCGGCGCTGGTGTAGCGAGCGATGTTCTGCTCGTAGTACTTGCGCAGGTCATCTTCACTCAACGTGATCTGCTTCTTCAGCGTGTCCAGGTCCAGCATCGCGTACTCGATACGGGCTTCCTCGTTGCTGTGGAACTGCGCCTGGTGGCTCTTGTAGTAGGCCTCCAGGTCCGCATCGGTCGGGGCGGCCTTCTCAAGATAGGCCTTGACCATGAACGGCTGCAGCTGCACTTCGCGGCGCTCCAGGATCGCGTTGACGGCTGTGTCGTTCGCCGTCTGCCCCACCACCAGCGAACCGGACACACCGGCCATGGCCTGGCGCATGGC
>NZ_JBFUGE010001160.1:0-1065 GCF_056403075.1 Ideonella sp. P3_A4
ATAGAAGGGCTGCGTGAGGTACAGCGCCTGGTCTCCCAGCGATCGATAGAGGCGAACCGCCCAGCGCTGGTACGGCGTGGTCGGGAACACGGCCTCGATGGCGTCGAGGTCGGGCACCAGGCCCGCAATGTCCTGCACCTGCGGCAATTGCCGGGCGACAGCGTCGGAGGTCGGCGCCGGCACGGCCTGCTGGTGCATCACTTCGAGCAGCGCGGCGATCGTGCCGCGTTCGAACAGCTGCTTCGAGGTGAAGACGAAGCCCGCCTGCTTGGCGCGGGAGATGAGCAGGATGCTGCGCACCGAGTCACCGCCGAGCTCGAAGTAGTTGTCTTCGCGGCCCACGCGTTCCAGCCGCAAGACCTCGGCCCAGATCTGCGCAAAACGCCGCTCCTCGTCGGTGCGCGGCTCGACGTAGGCCTTCTTCGGCCCCGCGTCCAGGTCCTTGGGCGCCGGCAGCCTGCGGCGATCCAGCTTGCCGTTCGGGGTGAGGGGCAAAGCGTCCACCGCCACGATCGTCCCCGGCACCATGTAGGCTGGCAGTCGCTCGCCAACGAAGCGGCGYAGCCCCGGCACGAGGTCGCCGAAGCGCCGCTGGCGCAGGTCATTCGTGAAGCGTGACCAGTCCGACGTTGCACGCACCTCGTCCGTCAGCGGCACCTGCGCAGCCGGCACCATCGGCAGATAACGCGGCGATTGCCGGCGCAGCATCAGCCGCATCGTGCCGTCTGCGCCCTCATCGTCCGTCGACCAGCCGATACGCACGTGGTAGCCCAGCCGCTCGCCCACCGCCCACACATCTTCAGGTTCAACGGTCTCGGGCAGTTCGGCGCTCAGTGCCGAGCGCAGCTCGCCCACCGTACGCGGCCCGTCTTCCGCCGCGAGCAGGGCGATCGCCCTCAGCTCTTCGGCCAGACGGGCGTTGGGCACGTGGTCGATGTCGACCGTGTCGGGCGCTTCAATTCGCAAGCGTTCCTCGAGCGCAGCCAGCGTGAGCCGCTCGCGTTGCCAGCTCCAACGCGCCAGCGTCTCTTCCTCGACGGGGCGTTGGCCCAGGTGAAGGATCGC
>NZ_JBFUGE010001161.1:0-1063 GCF_056403075.1 Ideonella sp. P3_A4
ACCTGCGGCGGTGGCGCTTCGTCGCGCGCGACGCGGCGCGGGCCGCTGCCGGGCTGGGCCGCCGGGGGCCGCGGCGGGTTCGGCCGTGAAGCACCAGGCGCAGGGGGCCGTGGCGGATTCGGGCGAGAGGCGCCAGATGCAGGCGGCCGTGGCGGGTTCGGGTACGGCGCGCCAGACGCAGGCGGCCGACGCGGGCGTTCTGAGGGCGACTGGCCGTACGCTGGCTTGGACGACGGCTGATAGCGCACCGGCACGCTGGAAGCCGCGGGGGCGGGCGCTGACGGTGCCGATGGGGCAGGGCTGCCAGCAGCCGTCGGCGCGGCCGGCGTGGCAGCTCGGGTGGCACGTTTGGGCGTGCGCTGGATGTTGCGGTCTGAATTGATGGTCATCGTGTCAACGTCCGCGCAGGAAGAGCGCGTCCAGTTCTTTCATCGTGACCTGGCGCCAGGTAGGCCGGCCGTGGTTGCATTGGTCTGCGCGCTCGGTGGCTTCCATCTGGCGCAGCAGCCCGTTCATTTCTTCGATCGTCAGCCGGCGATTGGCGCGTACTGCGCCGTGGCAAGCCATGGTGGCGAGGATCTCGTCCTGCGCGCGCTCGATCATGCGCCCAGCGTCCGCTTCGGCCAAGTCGGCCAGTTCACGCAGCACCGAGCGGGCCAGTGTGACAGGGTCGGCGTCGGGCAAGGCGGCCGGACGCGCGCGCACCGCCAAGGTGGTCGGGCCGAGCGGCGAGATGTCCAGGCCCAGCGCGGCCAAGTCCGTGGCGCGGGCTTCGGCGACGGCCACCTCTTCTTGCGTCGCGGCAAAAGTGCTGGGGATCAGCAGCGGTTGCGCGGCCAGCGGTGCCTGCCGCGCGGCGGCCTTCAAACGCTCGTAGACGATGCGCTCGTGGGCCGCATGCATGTCGACCACGATCAACCCTTGCGCGTTCTCGGCCAGCACGTAGACGCCGGCCAGCTGCGCCAATGCGCGGCCGAGCGGCCAGTCGTTGGCTTCGACGGGGGCCGGGGGCTCGGCGCTGCGGGCGACTTCTGCGAACGGCGCCGTGCTGCCTGCCATGGGC
>NZ_JBFUGE010001162.1:0-1062 GCF_056403075.1 Ideonella sp. P3_A4
ATTCGCTGGTGGCAGAGACGGTAACCCTCGTAGAGCAGCGCGCCGCGCAGCGGCAGATCACGATCCAGGTGGACGTGTCGCCGCAGGCCGAGCGTCTGCGCGGCGACGCGACGCGCGTACGCCAGGTGCTGGCCAACCTGCTGTCCAACGCCGTCAAGTACAACCGGGACGGCGGCGAGATCCACCTGACGGCGCGGCGAGCGGGCACGATGGTGGAGATCGAGGTGCACGACACCGGCATGGGGCTGACGGCGACGCAGCTGGCCCAGATGTTCCAGCCTTTCAACCGCCTGGGCYGCGAAAACAGCCAGGTCGAAGGCACTGGCATCGGGCTGGTCATCAGCCGCCGCCTGGCTGCGCTGATGGGGGGTACTTTGCAAGTGAGCAGCGAGCCGGGCAAGGGCTCGTCGTTCACGCTGGTGCTGCCCGCCGACGACACGGTGGACCGGCCACGCACGCCGGTGCAGGATGGCGACGCCGCGACCACGCAGGCGACATCGGCGCTGCCACCGCAGCGCGTCCACTACGTCGAAGACAACCTCTTGAACGTCGAGATCGTGCGATCGGCCCTGGCCGAATCCATCCAGATCGATCACAGCGCGACCGGGCAGCAGTGCCTGGACAAGCTTTTCCAGCCGGGGGCGGCCCCGCCGGACCTGATCTTGCTGGATCTGCACCTGCCCGACGTCGACGGCCTGGCGCTGCTGCGCCGGTTGAAAGTCAACGAGGCGACCGCCGACATTCCCGTCGTGGTGGTCAGTGCCGACGCGTTGGAGGCGAGGGTCGAAGCGGCGATGGCCTGCGGCGCGGCGGAGTTTCTGACCAAGCCGCTGGACGTGGCACGCCTGAGACGCGCGCTCGCGCGGCATGGGCGCGCAGCGGGACAACTGGTGACATGAGTCAAGAGGCCACGACCGCTTGCCGTCGTAGACTCATTGCCATCGACAGTTCACCCCCGAGGAGACCCATGAAGCAGCTGATCATCCTGGCCGCGTTCAGCGCCGCCGCCGTGTTTTCGACAGCCGCTGCCGCCAAGGCAGATTGCAAGGCCTACCCCAAGGC
>NZ_JBFUGE010001163.1:0-1062 GCF_056403075.1 Ideonella sp. P3_A4
GCGTGGCCACGCCGCCACAACAGCAGCCCACCACGCGTCAGGTGGCGCAGGCGTTGGCCGGCGGCCTGCTGTTGGCAGAAGCCGACGAAGACTCGATTGCCACAGAACTGCAACTGAGCCGACGTACGCTGCAGCGCCGCTTGACGGATGAGGGCGCCAGCTTTCGCGCGTTGCTCGATGCCGCGCGCGCACAACACGCCATCGTCGGCGTGCTGCGCGGCGGCGTCTCGCTCGCGCAATTGGGTGCGGAAATCGGCTTCGACGAACAGTCGTCGCTGTGCCGCGCCTTTCGCCGCTGGACGGGGTATGCACCACTGGCCGTGAAGAGCCGGCTGCAACCGATGTTCAGCGAACTTCGAAGTGGTCCGATGACATGAACAAAGAGGAGATTCGATGAAACGTTCTCTGGCCCGGCGCTGCGCGTTCACGCTCGCAGCGCTGACCCCTTGGGCAGCACAGGCGTTCCAGCCTGACACGCACGCCCGCCTCGTGCTCGACGCGGTGGCCTACATGGCCGCGCACCCCACCACCACCAACTACCAGAAGTTGGTGCAAGGGGCGAACAAAGCCGGCTTCACGATCGACCAGTTCGCGCAGGCCATGTCGCAAGGCGCGCACGATGTCGACTACTTCGAAGACACCTACATCTGCGGCGCGATCACCGGCGACTGCGTGAAGGCGCCGCTGTGGGGCCTGGGCACCGACATTGCCCGCTACACCTCGTTCTGGCACTTCCAGGACCATGCGCACGGCACCGACGCGCACGGCAACCGCTATGGCGGCTACAGCTACCAGCGCATCGCGATCGTCGGCGACATCGACAAGGTGGCCGCCGGCTGGCTGTGGAACGACTACCTCGACGACGGCCGCGGCGGCATGGGTGGCATCTTCGGCGACACCAGCCGCTACAACACCTACGGCGTCACCGAAGCCAACTATCGGCAAGGCAGCACGTCGAGCAAGTCGATGTACGGCGACTACCAGGCCTTCCCGTTCCAGCCGATCAACAACCTGGGCCAGTACTGGTTCTCGCAGTTCCTGGCGCGGCCCACGGCGCAGAAC
>NZ_JBFUGE010001164.1:0-1061 GCF_056403075.1 Ideonella sp. P3_A4
CCCTACAAGTGGACGCAGGACTGGGACAGCAAGCATTACGGCGTCTACCTGCTGCTCGCGCGCATCACCGGCAAGCAGAAGTACATCGACGCGATCGAGCGCAACCTCGCCTACTGGACCACGGGCACGCCCGAGGGTGAGCACGTGACAGTGACGCCCGGTGGCCTGAGCTGGCTGTCGCAATGGGGCTCGCTGCGCTACGCGCTGAACGAGTCGTTCCTCGCGATGGTCTACGCGAAGGACGTGGCCAATGCCGACAAGAAGCAGACCTACCGCGACTTCGCAATGAAGCAGCTGCACTACGCGCTGGGCGACAACCCGCGCCATGGCAGCTACATGATCGGCTTCGGCACCGCTGCGCCGCAGCACCCGCACCACCGCACCGCGCATGGCTCGTGGAGCGACAGCCAATCGGTGCCGACCAACCACCGCCACACGCTCTATGGCGCAATGGTCGGTGGCCCCAGCGCCACCGATGCCTACACCGACAGCATCACTGACTACGTCTCGAACGAGGTCGCCACCGACTACAACGCGGCGGTGACTGGCGTACTGGCGGCTGCGCAAACGCTGTACMCCGGAAGCATCCCGCTGCCGGACTTCCCGCAGGCCGAAGTGCCGACCGAAGACGAGCAGTTCGTCGAGGCCGGCATCAACAGCTCGGGCGCAACCTACACCGAGATCAAGGCCCTGGTGAACAACCGTTCAGGCTGGCCGGCGCACAACGCCACCAAGCTGAGCTTTCGCTACTACGTCGACCTGACCGAGGTCTTCGCTGCCGGCCACACCGCGGCCGACATCAAGGTCAGCTCCAACTATTCGGACGGCGGTGTGGTGAAGCAGCTGCAGCGCTGCGGCACCAGCAACCTGTACTTCGCCACCGGCGACTTCACCGGCACCAACATCTACCCGGGCGGCCAGTCGGCCTACAAGAAAGAGCTGCAGATGCGCATCGCCGCGCCGGAGGGCAGCAACTACTGGAACCCGGCGAACGACCCGTCGTACATCGGCCTGCCGCAATCGGGCGTGGCCAAGGTCACCAGCATCGCGCTGTTCGACAA
>NZ_JBFUGE010001165.1:0-1060 GCF_056403075.1 Ideonella sp. P3_A4
GGCCTAATCACCGCCACGGTCCAACAAGCCGCTGAGACCTACGGGCTGGCTCTAAAAGGAGCGCTCTTGGCAACTACCGCGCAACTGCCCCTTTCGACTTCACAAATGACATTTGAATTGCTTCCCACGTCGACAGATCTAGGCAATAACGCCTGTGTAGTTATTGGTGGAGCGGCGGCCACTCCCTCAATAATTTCGGTGGAGGGATCCCTAGCCGGGTCGAGTCAAACGATTTCCGCCGTGGCTCAATATAATTCGAACTCAACGAGTCTCACGATGGATTTGGGGGTGCCACTTTTTGCAGGCGCGGTGTTCCAGAACCTCGTCATAACTGCCACCCCGGTATAAAAGTAGGAGCAATCAGATAAACCGGCCGTCGAGAACCCCTTATTTTGAACGACTTTTAATGTTCCAGCGATTCCGGCGGCCCCCTTAAAGTGAGGACGCTGTGCCATCTACACTAGAAAATATTGACAAAACTGGGTCGGCAGGGGGCCTATTGGCGTGGTTCCGTCTCATCGACCTTAGAGGGGGGGGTGGAGTTTTGGTTGAGCATGAAGTTGCCGCGCCTTTAAACTCCGGTGAGGAGATTTTTGTCGTCGAGCTTGGAGAAGTTCATCTCGACGAACCCGTCAGGACGTATTTAAAGGTTTGGTGCTCMTATTCTGAGTTGACCAACACTGTTACGCTTTGCTCACCAGACTTACGGCATCCTGAGACGAGCCATTTGGTCGTGGTTTATGCCGATGGCAGTCCTGATCGGACGGTTCGGGCTTACTCCGACGGCAAGCTAACAAACGATTTCTTCGACGGGCGATTCCTACTGTCATGTCAACTTTCACTGAGAAAATTTAGCCAAGCGTTGATAGATGAGGCAATCGCGCTGGGGTTCAACGTTGCGGTGCGCACGAATCCGCCAAAAGTAAGCCTGGAAGACTTTGCGCGGCTGTCAGCCGTCTATCGAGAAGGTAAATTTGAGGAGTTTTACAATCCAGAGAAGAAATACGATGAAGCGTGCCGAATCGTGCCATTCGATTCGGTGTTCTATGGGGAAATATAC
>NZ_JBFUGE010001166.1:0-1058 GCF_056403075.1 Ideonella sp. P3_A4
GCATCGCGCTGGGCGATGCGGCCACCGAAAAACGCTGGCGCCGCCGTGTGCAGGCCGCGGTCGTCAGCCCCCRCAAGCTGGCCGCCAGCCAGTCGCAGGCCGAGCGCGTGCGCGGCCTGACCGATGAACTGGCCGGCCGGCTCGGCCCGGCCCACCCGGCCGCCCCCACCCTCAGCCCCCATTCGTGAGGTTTCCATGAAACCGCATGCCTTCATCGCGATGCCCTTCGGCCCCAAGCCCGGCCCCGGGGGCCAGGTGATCGACTTCAACCGGGTGCTCGACGAGCTGATCCGCCCCGCGCTCGAAGCGGCCGGCTGCGAGGTCTTTCGCGCCGATGAAGAGACACGCGCCGGCGACATCCGCGTCGACATGTTCCAGGAGCTGCTGGTGGCCGACCTGGTGGTCGCCGACCTGACGCTGGCCAACGCCAACGTCTGGTACGAACTCGGCGTGCGCCATGCGCTGCGCGCGCGTGGCGTGGTGTTGATGTACGGCGCCGATGCGAACTGGGGCCACGACGCCGACAGCGCGAAGGCCTTCGACACCTACACCGAGCGCAAGMTGCGCTACCACCTCGCCAACGGCGTGCCGGATGCGGCGACGCTGCAGACCGACATCGAGCGCCTCGCGACGATGGCACGTGAGACATTGGCCACGTCTACGCGACGCAAGGTCAGCCCGGTCTACGCGTTGCTGCCGCACCTGCAGCAGCCGCAGTGGCACAAGCTGCTGCTGGCCGACGCGAACGAGTTCAGCGACAGCTACAACGACTGGGCGCGACGGATGGAGGTCGCCCGCCAGCGCAACCGGCCGGGCGACATCATGACGCTGGCCAACGAAACACCGACCCGCGCGCTGGCGCTGGAGGCCAAGCGCGAAGCCGGCAATTCGCTGCTGAAGCTGCAGCAAGCCGGGCTCGCTCTGGAGCAGTTCGACGCCGCACTGGCGATCGACCCGGAAGACATCCAGGCCCGGCAGAAGAAGGCCATCTGCCTGGGCCGCCTGGGCCGCTTCGAAGAGGCGCGCGAGTGGACCCAGGCGCTGACCCACGACTACCC
>NZ_JBFUGE010001167.1:0-1058 GCF_056403075.1 Ideonella sp. P3_A4
CCTACTGGATGCCGTTCACGGCCAACCGCCAGTTCAAGAAGGCCCCGCGGTTGTTCACCAAAGCGTCGGGCATGCATTTCTGGACCGACGACGGCCGCCAGGTGCTCGACGGCGTCGCCGGCCTGTGGTGCGTCAACGCCGGCCATGCGCGGCCGAAGATCGTCAAGGCCATCGCCGAGCAGGCGGCCGAGCTGGACTACGCGCCGCCCTTCCAGATGGCGCACCCGAAGGCTTTCGAGCTGGCGCACAAGGTGGCCGAGCTCGCGCCGGCCGGCATGAACAAGGTCTTCTTCACCAACTCGGGCTCCGAGTCGGTGGACACCGCGCTGAAGATGGCCCTGGCCTACCACCGCGTCCGCGGCGAAGGCCAACGCACCCGGCTGATAGGCCGTGAGCGCGGCTACCACGGTGTCAATTTCGGCGGCATCTCGGTCGGCGGCATGGTCGCCAACCGCAAGATGTTCGGCACGATGCTCGGCGGCGTCGACCACATCCGCCACACCCATGATCCGGCGCGCAATGCATTCAGCAAGGGCCAGCCGGCCAACGGCGCCGAGATCGCCGAAGACCTGGAACGCCTGATCGCGCTGCACGACGCGTCGACGATCGCCGCGGTGATCGTCGAGCCGGTCGCCGGCTCCACCGGCGTGCTGATCCCCCCGGTCGGCTACCTGAACAAGCTGCGCCAGATCTGCGACCAGCACGGCATCCTGCTGATCTTCGACGAGGTCATCACCGGCTTCGGCCGCACCGGCTCGGCCTTCGGCGCGCAGACCTTCGGCGTCACGCCGGACCTGATCACCGCCGCCAAGGGCCTGACCAACGGCTGCGTGCCGATGGGCGCCGTGATCGCCAAGCAGTCGGTCTATGACACGTTCATGCAGGGGCCCGAGCACCTGATCGAGTTCTTCCACGGCTACACCTACTCGGCGCACCCGCTGGCCTGCGCGGCCGGCTTGGCCACGCTGGAAACCTACCAGGAAGAAGGCTTGCTGACCCGCGCCGCCGAGCTGCAGGGTTACTTCACGGAAGCGCTGTATTCGCTCAAGGGCCTGCCG
>NZ_JBFUGE010001168.1:0-1054 GCF_056403075.1 Ideonella sp. P3_A4
GAACGTGACCATCCGCGTCACCGAGCCCACAGAGTCCAAATACGGCTGGGACCCTGCGACCAAGAAATGGTCGCTGCCGCGCATGAAAGCGACCTTCGGCCTGCCCGTGGCGCCGCAGATCGAAGAGCAGCTGATCGCCTTCGCGGCGTACAACGACGCGGGGCCGACCTACCTCTTCACCTGCTGCTGAGCGTGGCGCTGCCGTCCGACCCTGTGCTCGCAGTCGACCACGTGCCGCAATGGCACGCCGGCTTGGCTGTCGCCTGCATCGACGAGCGCACCGTGCTGCTGCACAGCGAGCTGCGTCGCCTGGTGCTTCGTGGCACAGAGGTCGCGGCTGTGGCGGCCCTCATCGATGGCCAGCGCAGCGCGGCGCAGATCGCGCGGCAGCTCGCGCCCCGCCTGAGTGGCCTCGAGGTCGACTACGTGCTGCAGACGCTGCAGCGCGCCGGCCACCTCGACGCCACGCCGCCTGAAGCCCCCGCGCCGGTGATCAGCCTCAGCACCATCGGCCTGCCCGCCGGGCCGGTGGCGCTGGCGCTGGAGGCGGCCGGCCTGCGGCTGTCGGCGTCAGAAGGCGGCAACGCCACGGCGACATTCGAAGTGCTGGCCTGCGCCGACCTGCTGGACTCGCGGGTCGCCGATCACCTGTCGGCCGCGCGCGCCGCACACCGCAGCGTGCTGCTGGCCCGACCCGCGGGCGCGCAACCCACCATCGGCCCGTGGCTGGACCACTCACCGGGGCCTTGCGTCGACTGCCTGCTGCATGCCGTTGCCTGGAACCGCCCGGCCCAACGCTTTGTGCAGCAACGCCTGGGCCGCCCTTTCACCACGCCGGYGTCCACCGACGCGGCAACAACCGCCACCAGCGCCGCCTGGCTGGCCCAGGCTGCACGCCAGGCCGCAGCCGGTGACCGCTCGCTGCGCTCGACACTGCTCGCCTTCGACCCGCGCACACTGCAGGCCACGCGCCACGCGGTGCGGCAACGGCCGCAATGCCCACGCTGCGGCAATGCGCGGTGGATGTCGGACCAAGGTTTTCGACCACCAGCGC
>NZ_JBFUGE010001169.1:0-1052 GCF_056403075.1 Ideonella sp. P3_A4
CCGCCACGCCGTGCTGGAAGACCAGACACCGGCGACCGCCGGGCCGGGCCAAGCCACCGTTCGCATCGAGGCCGCCAGCGTCAACCCGCTGGACCTGAAGATGCTGGCCGGCTTCATGCAACCCGTTTTCCCGGTGAACTTCCCCTACACGCTGGGCACTGACTTCGCCGGCGTGATCGAGACCATCGATGCCCACGCCGTTGGGTTCAAGCTGGGCGATCGCGTCGTCGGGCGGCTGGGTGCATCGGCTGGCGGCGCGTTCGCGCAGTCCGCGGTCGTGCCCATTGATTCGCTGTGCCGGATTCCGGCGGACATGAGCTTCGAGCAGGCTGCCGCCCTGCCCACGGCGGCGGGCACGGCCTGGCAGGCGCTGTTCGGCGCCGGCAAGCTGGTGGCCGGGCAACGCGTGCTGATCCACGGCGCCGCCGGCGGCGTGGGCGGCTTCGCCGTTCAGTTTGCCAAGCAGGCCGGCGCCCGCGTCATCGTGACGGCCTCGTCGAAAAACCATGGCCTGGCCAAGGAGCTCGGGGCGGACGAGGTCATCGACTACCGCCATGAAGACTTCTCTGCCCGGCTTCGGGATCTGGACCTGGTGATCGACCCGGTGGGCGGCGACACCACCGAACGCTCCTGGTCGGTGCTCAAGCCTGGCGGCACCTTGGTGTCGCTGGTCGACCCCACCATCGCGCTACGCGACGACGTCAATGGGGTGTTCGTCTTCTTCCAAGGCGACACCCCGGTGCTGCAAGGGGTCATCAAGATCTTCGAGGCCAGGCGGCTGCAGGTGATCCTGGACACCATCCACCCGCTGGACGAGGCTCGCGCAGCGCTCGAGCAGGTGGCCAACGGTCACGCCCGTGGCAAGGTGATCATCCGGGCGTCGCGCTGACCTCACCACGCGCGCGGCGCGGCGCCTCGAGCCCGCGGCCCTGCAGCACCGGCAGGGCCCGCAGCCGCTCGGCCGCAAAGTGCACGAACTCGCGCACCTTGGCTGCTGCCACGCGGCCGGCGGGGTACACCAGATGCACCGGCACGGGCGGCGGCTCATGCGC
>NZ_JBFUGE010001170.1:0-1045 GCF_056403075.1 Ideonella sp. P3_A4
GGGAAGGAGAGCCAAAACGCTCCGCCACCACGACTGTCTTTGGACGAGATGGACTCACCAAGTTCGTCCGGTGTTCCCACCGTCCAATTTCGCGACGAGCCTTCGATGTGCACCGGCACGTTCATTTCCGGCGCTTAACGTTCGACGTAAGGGGCGGCCCGCTTGCGGGACGTCCCCTTGACGGAGGGGTTAGACCTCGAGTTCGTCATAGTGTTCAAACGCGATTTCTACTCCGCAGCCATCGAGCAAACAAAACATTGCATACGATATCTGATTGATCCAAGAGTCGAGTCGTTCAACTTGGTCAGCCGATATCAAACCGTTGCTGCGGAGCATGCCACCGGCTTCTACGCCCCAAGAACGCCCAAGGTGGCAAATGCTCCAGATGCCGGCTATAAGGTCTTTGTCGCAGGTGGCGCCATGTTCTAACTCGGGCGCAAGTATCTTCAGGCACGCCATGACCTCATGAAAGTTCTCAACGCGCAAGCCGCTGTATGGACGGAGACTTCCGAGAAATCCGAGCTCCCACTTGGGATGACTTGTGTCACCGTGCCTGCCCGAGTGCATTTGAAGAAGCTCACGGGCTTCTAAGGGTGTCAGGTAGCTCATGGATGGATTCTGCACCTGCCCAGAGGTCTAACGTTCGACGTAAGGGGCGGCCCGCTTGCGGGACGTCCCCTTGACGGAGGGGTTAGAGCACACGGAGTTCGCAAGCCTGCTCATCGCGCGACCAGAGCCCAGGCCCAATAGATGGAGATTGCGATCTGTACGGTGAACGCGGCAAAGCGAGCATTGACTGCAAGAACGCTCACTGAAGCCAGATGGATCGTGGATTGAATGATCCTGGCGGCGAGCAACCACGGGGCTAGTGGATCAGTGATCTCCGCTCTTCCGGTTGCGAGAGCAAGAAGCAGGAGGCTGCCGAAGACAGGCAGACCTTCCAGACAGTTCGCGTGCGCTCGGGCCAAGCGCTGCATGAACGGTGACAAGTTCGAATTGTCGGGTTTGAACTCATTGGAGCGTGACTGGCCCGTGAGTACGAGGT
>NZ_JBFUGE010001171.1:0-1039 GCF_056403075.1 Ideonella sp. P3_A4
CCCTTGTCGCTCCGTTGGCAGCCTCGCGTTCCGGTCATCTCCTTGCTCAGCCTCATTCGCCTAACCCCTCGGTCAAAGGGACGTCTTGCGGCAAAGCCGCAAGCCGCCCCTTACCTCGAACGTTAGGTCTCATCATGACATCATCTTTGCCGGAAGAGGCAGTCTTGTTTTCGGCACCTCAGATCGATGTTCCAGCCGGGTTCGTGAACCTTGTGCGATGGGTGAGCGCAGGTGAGGCCGAGTTGTGGGAGCGAAGCACTTTTTCCGTGCCCACAGGGCTTCGCGATGCCGGCGTGTGGTTGCCCGTTGCAAAACTAGGTACACCGCAACCAGTCGGTGCCCCTTGCGTCTCGAGTTCTTCGCACCACACGCAATGCTCGTGTCGCGCACGGAGCCAAACTGGCTGTACCTCAAGCCTGACTCGGCAGTCTTGAATCTGCGTGTCTATGGCCGTGCTGGTCCGCAGCCATGAGACCTAACCCCTCCGTCAAGGGGACAGCCGCAAGCGGGCTTCGCCCACTTGCGGCTGCCCCTTACGTCGAACGTTAAGCCGCTTGATTTACCCGAGCACGCGATGAAGCACTACAGCGGTTCTGAGCCGCCCCGACTCGAGCCCGGAGAGTACTCTGTCTCACTTGCCGAGCTCGCGACCGGCATCGTCCTGAATCTCGACGGAAAGCGTCGCTTCACCGGGAGTACCGATGACTGGATCGTCATCTTTGAGAGCCTCTCCGACGCTGAGAACTTTGCGCAGCAGCAGATCGCGCGAAATCCCGATATTGAGTGCGTGATCAAAGGAGAACAGGGCAGCTTCTTCCGGTGCATCGTTGCCGAGGCAGATGCGCCACCACCACCCGTTCGAAAGGGCGTCTGGGCCGCCCTGCGACTCTGGTTCAAGCCCCATTGAAAGGTAGTCGGCGCAATGCACATTCTCGAAATCAATCTCTCACTGCGAATGCGGCTTGAGTTCAACGTTGAAGTGCAACACCCCGCGGACGGCCGAATGCTTCGGCCGGAGTCCTGAATCCTAGTCTTTCTC
>NZ_JBFUGE010001172.1:0-1038 GCF_056403075.1 Ideonella sp. P3_A4
GGCACAGACTCCGATGGTCAACATGTCCGCGGAACAAGTGGTGAAGCAACTGACCGAAAGGCTGATGAAGGATCTCCAGGCGGATCCCGATCTGAGAAAGGGCGACGCCCGCAAGATCCGGGCGACTCTGGATCGGGAAGCCATGACCTACATCGACATGCCGCGGATGACGGCGGCAACGCTCGGACAGGATCGGTGGAACAAACTGCCGAGCGCCAAACAAAATGACCTCACCGAGCAGTTCTTTCAGCTGCTCATCGTCCAGTACGCCGGACATCTGTACCGCATTGATGGCCCCCCGAAGGATTTCGAGGTCGTCCCAAGTGCACACAAAGATTCCGCCGAACTGATCGCCTACTTCAAAACCAAGGATGGCAATACGAGAGTGCGATTCAAGCTGTTGTTGGTCGACGGCGCGTGGAAGATCGTCAACCTGTCGGTGTTAGACGTGTGGGTCGTCGAGACATTTCGAACTCAATTCGAAATTGCTTTGAGGCGGGGTGGCATAGATGGGTTGATCGCGGAACTGGCGGCGAAGAACCGCAATCGCGCGGCATCGAAGTGACACGCGCCGGGCGCCGCTCCTAGTTGCGCCCGGCCTGCGTCCGCTTTCGTGCTGTGCTGTTATCCGCTTCGAGTCAACAACGGTTGTCGTCTTTGGAAGCCTGCCGACTATCTGCAGTCGATCAACAAGTTCTTCACGTTCATGCCCTTTCCAGCCTTCTAGATTCCCCCACCGGCACACTCAACCGCCGCTGAGCGCCAGCACGATCGCCACGAAGTCGTCCGGTCGCAGTGCGTGGCCGAGGTTGCGCACGCCCTGGCCGTTGACGAAGATGCGCATGTTCGGGCGCAGTTGTTGCTGTTCGTCGACGACGCGAAAGCGCAGGCCCGGGTAGCGCTGGTCGAGGTCGGCAAAGAGCGCAAGCAGCGTCTCGCCGGCCGCATCCACCTCTGGCGCGCCGGTGTAGGAGCGCAGCGCGCTCGGCACCAGCACCTTCACGTCAGCTCCGCGACTTCGACCGCGTAGATCTCCGG
>NZ_JBFUGE010001173.1:0-1032 GCF_056403075.1 Ideonella sp. P3_A4
TCGCCACTCAGGATCAACAGCCGCATGGCGGATTCTGTTTGGAGTAACTCCCTCACGAGCGGCAACGCGGTGCGCCCCTGAAGCCAGAAATCGATGATGGCAAATGAAGGCGCCCCGTGGGCGGCGACGTACTCGGCGCATTTCTTGGCGTCCGAAACAACGTGAGCACCCGAAAACCCGCATTTCGAGATCAGAAAATCAGCAATTCCACGAGCAACCAGCGGGTGGTCATCTACCACGAGGGCGCAATTAAATGGAAGTGACTTTCGGATAGACATTTCTTTATGCGAATGGCGTTGTCTCGCTCGCCTTCACCATACTTCGATGAAAACCTTCTCACCCCTCCGAAGATTCGGAAAAACATCGTCAGATCAGATGGGTGCGGGACGGCCGTTATACCCTACCTCGGTAGGGTTCGCTTACGGTGTGAGGTTTGCAAGAATGAATCCGCGCAAGGCAATGATGGTTAATGACAATTCGCCGTTCAAGCCACAGCGTCCCGCAAATTTCAAAAAGCGGATTATTCAACTTTCAAGGAGATAACTCATGTCCGTTCGTTCCAAAGTTCTGTCTGGGATTTTTCTGCTCGTGACGGGCCTGGCGGCCCAAGCGAGCACGGTACTGTCGTCGCCCGGCAGCCAATTCAGCCACGACTTCACCGGCGGCGGCGATCCGCGCCAAGGCCTGTGTATTGGCGGCGGTTATTGCGGCACGACCAACTACCTCTACGTTCAATACCCCAACAGCTTTGTTTCCAATGTCTTCGTGTCCGCGCACGACGCCGTTGGCGACAAGACCAATGCGCTGCTGGAACTCTGGGTGAACGGGCGCTACCATTCGCGCCAAGACGTCAAGGCGGCCGGGTCCACTCTGGTCTTCGACGTCTACCAGTATGTGTATCAGCTGCAATTCCGCTCGGTCCAGAAGGATGGAAATTCCGGTGGCGACGAGACGATGCTCTTGAACCTTCAGACCTACTGATCACCGCAGAATTTCAACGCTCGGTCGGCATGGCTGCCACCGACGCTGAAA
>NZ_JBFUGE010001174.1:0-1022 GCF_056403075.1 Ideonella sp. P3_A4
GCGTATTGGCCTCGCGGTGCAGCTCCTGGATCAGGAAGTCCAGCCGCTTGCCGACCTCGCCGCCCTTGGTCAGCAGACGCTCGATCTCGTCCAGGTGCGACACCAGGCGCGACAGCTCTTCGGCCACGTCGATGCGAATGGCATAGGCAGCCGCTTCATTCAGTGCCCGATCGCGCGCGGCTTCAGCCGACACGGCGCCGGCAGCGCCAGCCGAGTTCAACGCCTCGGCCCAGCGTTCCATGAAGCGCTGCTGCTGCTTCTGCACGACGGCCGGCACCAGCGGCGCGGCTTGTTCGGCCAGCTGGCGCAGCGTCGTGATGCGCTCGTTCAGGATCTGCGTCAGCCGCGCGCCTTCGCGGGCCCGGGCCTCGCGCAGCGCTTCGATCGCCGTGCGGGCAGCCTGCACCGCCAGCTCGTCGAGCCCGGTGTTGACATTGCCGCTGCCGCCGCCTCGGCACCACTGCAGGGCCTCGTGCACCGACAGCCCGACCGCGCTCGGCAACCAGCCCTGCACGGTGCTTTCGATCCGCGCCATGCGGTTCAGCTGTTCGGTGCTGGGTTGTGGCAGCCCCTCGTCGGCGCTGCGGCCCAACAGAGCACGCACTTCGACCTTGCCCCGGCGCAGGCCGGCGGTCAAAAGCTCCCGCAGCGCAGGCTCGACCTGACGCAGTTCGTCAGGCAAGCGGAACGCTATATCGAGGAAGCGACTGTTGACCGTGCGCATTTCCACGGTCACACCGGCAGGGTGGGCTTCACCCTCGGCCACCGGGGCGGCGCTGGCGCTCGCGAACCCGGTCATGCTGTAAACTGGCATGAAGCTTTTGCACCAAGCAAAAACCCAATTATGTCAAAGCCCAAACCCGCCCCGTTGCCCGCGGGCACCGTGGTCGGTGGCTACCAGATCATCAAGAAACTGGCGGCCGGCGGCTTTGGCGTGGTGTACCTCGCCGAAGACGAAGAACGCCACCTCGTTGCCCTGAAGGAATATCTGCCAGCCTCGCTGGCAGAGCGTTCTGTGGGCG
>NZ_JBFUGE010001175.1:0-1019 GCF_056403075.1 Ideonella sp. P3_A4
AGCCTGTGCCGGACAAGTCTGTGCCGCAAAGCTGGGAGCAGCGGCTGTCGCGCTGGTTGTTCACCGACGACCCGCGGCAGAGCCTCCGGCTAGGCCAGACCGCGCTGGCCAACGCGATCATGGCCGGTTGCGTGATGCTGCTGCACACGGGCGCTGATGTGAACAGCCCCGAGCACCGGTGGGTCTGGCCGTGGACCATCGCTGCACTCGGTGGGATGGTCGCGGTGTTCGCCGTGATTCGCAGCGGGATCAACCAGCAGTGGCGCGATCCGTCGCTGGCGATGTTCCAGATGTTGTACGCAGTGGCAATTGCTGCCGGAGGCTACGTGCTCGCTGGCCCGGTGCGCAGCGCCGCATTGCCGATTCTTGCCGTCATCCTGATGTTTGGCATGTTCGGCCTGTCGGTGCGCCAGGTCGTTACCGTAGCGGTCTACACGGCCGGGATGTTCGGCGCGGCGTCTTTCTACTGGATCCGGCGCGATGCCGGCGACCCCGTCGTACTGACTTTCGAGAAAGTCAACTTCGGCATGCTGCTGCTGATGTTGATGGGCGTGGGCATCCTGACCTCACGGCTGGCCGGCATGCGCGAGCGCAGCAAGCGTCAGAGGGCCGCGCTCGAAGCGGCACTCGAGCAGAACCGGATGCTCGCTACACAGGACGCCTTGACCGGCTGCCTGAACCGCCGCGCGATGACCGAGCGCCTGGGCCAGGCGATGGCGCTGGCGGCGCGCTTCGGCACGCCATGCAGCGTGATCATGATCGACCTCGACCACTTCAAGCACGTCAACGATGCCTATGGCCACGCTGCGGGTGACGAAGTGCTGCGCACCGTGGCGGATCTGGCTCGCGAGCAACTGCGCGATGTCGATGCGCTCGGCCGGTGGGGCGGCGAAGAATTCCTGGTTCTGCTGCCGGCCACCTCGGCGCCAGACGCAATCGTTTGCGCCGAGCGCTTGCAAAAGAAGCTGGCCGACGGACCGATTGTAGGCAGGCGCAACAGCTGGTCACTTGTTTTGATG
>NZ_JBFUGE010001176.1:0-1018 GCF_056403075.1 Ideonella sp. P3_A4
CTGGGTGTCACAGGAGTCGTTCAGTGAAGCGAAAGTTGATAAAGCGAGAGCCGTCGAGGCTGTTCCTTGGCAGTCTCAGCGTTGCCTCGGGCAACCTCACTCGACATCTTGAAAGTCTGGCCGGTGCGCCGCCCCAGGTGCTCGATCGAGCACTTCTCGCAGAGCTTTCCGACATGCTTCCTTTCCCTGGGGCCACCGCTGTAGACACGCCGTTAGCAACAGACATGGCAGTCGATGTCGCTTTGCAGGGCTATCGGTCGGGCATCGCCACAGACTTCTCGCTGGGCGCCATCGGCTTCCCTCTGTATTGGCGACCAAGAGTTCGGCTCGCCGCAAGGCTCTACCATCTTCGATCGAGGCAACCCAAAGCCACGTTTCAGGTCATCCAGCGAATGCCTTGGTCCACGTATCTCAACAGGGTCTTGTCCTGGCGGGTTCTCATCGGCCTGGAACACCCAGCTCGTCGCAACGACTTGGAGCTCCTGCTCCGCCAAGCTTCAGAGCAGTTGGTCACGCGCTTGCAAGACTCGGCATGACGCTCAACCGCTCCAACGTCCGGTACCGTTCGAAGGCGACGCAAGATGAAGTTCAGCGTGGGTGATGCGGTCATCAAGAATCCGGCCACGTGGAAGGCCAATGAGTTTGACTCGTGGGGGCGAGGCGAAGGGGTTGGCCTCGTTGTCGAGCCGCCGGTCCCGCTGGACGACAGCGAGGTTGACGTTCGTTGGCCGAAGGGTCGGTGCTTTGAGAACGTGGATGAGCTTCTTCCAGCCCCGCCCGATGCAACCCCATCCACAGCAGCGGCGAATGTCTAGCGTCTGCGGCACGAAGGCGTCTCGGACGTCTTGGGCGAGCGCTACAGCCCCACAGCCCCAAGCGCCGCGCGCAGCAGGCTTGGCGTCATCCCCGTCCAGCGCTTGAACGAGCGGCGGAAGTTCGTGCTGTCGTGAAAGCCCAGCTGGCGCGCCACCTCGTCGTTGGCCAGGCCGCGGTGGTGGAACAGGTGCATCGCCAGGTG
>NZ_JBFUGE010001177.1:0-1013 GCF_056403075.1 Ideonella sp. P3_A4
TGCCCAAGGTGATCGGCGGGCAGACCCAGGTGCTGGCGCTGGAGGCCTACAAGCAGGTGATCGGCCAGCAGAACTTCAGCAAGGGCGCGGTCATCGGCCTGATGCTGCTGCTGCCCGCGTTGTTGAGCGTGGTGGTCGAGCGCCGTGTCGCCCGCCGCCAGGTCGCGGCCATCAGCGGCCGCTCGGTGGCGTATCAGCCACCCTCCAACCCGTGGCGAGATGGGCTGCTGGGGCTGTTGTGTGCCGCAACGGTCACCTTTCTGTTGGCCATGCTCGGCGTGGCCGTGGTGGCGTCGTTCATCAAGCTCTGGCCTTACCAGCTCGAGCTGACGCTGGCGCACTACCAATTCGACGATGTCGACGGCGGTGGCTGGGCCGCGTTCTTCAACAGCCTGCGCTTGTCGGTGTGCACGGCGCTGGCCGGCACGGCCCTGGTGTTTGCCTCGGCCTACCTGACCGGAAAGTTGAACGTACCGAAACTGCCTGCCTTGTTGATCCGCACATTGGCGCTGCTGCCGATGGCGGTGCCGGGCCTGGTGCTGGGCCTGGGCTACATCTTCTGCTTCAACCACCCGGCCAACCCGCTGCATGCGCTATACGGCAGCATGGCTCTGATGGTGATGGCCACCATCGTGCACTTCTACACCACGGCCTACCTGACGGTCGGCACGGCGCTGGCCCAGATGGCGCCGGAGATCGAAGCCGTGGGCCGCAGCCTGCGCCGCGCCTGGTGGACCAGCTGCTGGCGCATCACGCTGCCGATTGCGGCCCCGGCACTGCTGGA
Source organism: Ideonella sp. P3_A4 (assembly GCF_056403075.1). NCBI lineage: Bacteria > Pseudomonadati > Pseudomonadota > Betaproteobacteria > Burkholderiales > Sphaerotilaceae > Ideonella > Ideonella sp. P3_A4. The sequence goes on from NZ_JBFUGE010001177.1 coordinate 785, forward strand.
CGCAGCGCGCTTCTTCTTCGTCTCCAGCATGACCACGGTCAGTGCGGTGATCTTTCTCTACACGCCCGACACGCCGCTGGCCTCGGTGGCGGTGCTGGCGATGGACGACGCCGGCGACACCGCTGCGGCCGCCGCCATGGCCACGCTGATCCTCGCCAGCTCGTTGCTGTCGACGCTGGTCTTCGGTGCGCTGGGGTATGCGCTGCAGCGCCGCACCCAGGCCTGGCGC
>NZ_JBFUGE010001178.1:0-1010 GCF_056403075.1 Ideonella sp. P3_A4
CCGCAAAGCTGCGCACTCACTTCGGGCGAGTACTTCGCCGCAAAGCTGCGCACTCACTTCGGGCGAGTACTTCGCGAGGAACGCGTCAATCTGCGACTCGATGGGGTGATGCTTCATGCCGCTTAACGTTCGACGTAAGGGGCGGCCTGCGGCTTGCCGCGGGACGTCCCCTTGACGGAGGGGTTAGGCCGCAGTGCTGAGAGCTTAGTGGTCCGTCGCCGGCGGGTTTGGGTCGGGCGCATACAGAGTGATCTGAAGCCGCAGCCGTAGGCGTGCGAGTTCAGCAATGGCGTTGCACGAAGCCAGCAACGGAAAGGCGTGGGGGTGGAATCCGGCCTGAAGCCCTACGTTGACGCAGCGATCGATGCAACTGTCCCATACTGCTCGCTGCTTTGGTGGCAGCGCGTCAAAGATTGCGGCGTAGCGGGAGACTGCATCGTCGATGCTGTTCTCCGACGGGACAAGTTCAAGCCACAAAGTGTGGACACCGTTCTCGACCGAGTTCCGAAGGGGGTTTACAGCGCCGCCCATATGTTCGAGCAAAGTCTGTAGGCTACTGCGAGCAACAAGCTCGAGTTCCGTACCTAAGCGGCGCGCTTCTTCCAAGTTCACGGTGTCATTAGCTCCCTGGCTAGTACAACACGACTGCGGTCTTGCGGCTTAACGTTCGACGTAAGGGGCGGCCCGCTTGCGGGACGTCCCCTTGACGGAGGGGTTAGGCCGCAGAGCTCTCATTGGCAGCCGCCCTCCACATGTGGACTTTGGCTTTGTACCCGGAGGGCGTAAGAATCGCCATAGGCTCGACACCGAACGAGCGAAACCCCGCAGATTCGTAGAGCGCAATGGCAGGAGCATTGCCCTCAGTGACGGTGAGCGTGATAACCAAAACGCCAGGACATGCCCGGGCATGCTTGACGGCAGTGGACAACAGCTGGCAACCAATGCCTTTGCCCCGCGAGGACTCCAAGACATACATGCCAATGATGTGAGCCTTGTGCTTGGTCTTGGGC